>NZ_WKZK01000036.1:0-46077 GCF_009680135.1 Eubacterium sp. BIOML-A2 | reverse complement strand
TCAATATCTACAGTTTTCAAGGTTCAATTGAGCCTTATTTATTTGACTCGTTTTTCCATACATCATTTGACACTATCCTTTACGCCATATTGCTCGTAATATGCATCAATTGCTGCTTTTAATGTGTCATCTATGATGATTTTTCCTTTGTAAGGCCTGTTGTACAAGTGCTCTACAACCTCGGCCATCGTCACGATCGCCGTCGTCTCCAGCCCGTATGTTTCCTGAATCTCAGCCAGTGCGCTCTTGCTTCCCTGTCCGCGCTCCATGCGGTCTACTGAAACAACAAGCCCGATTGGGGATACGTCTCCCTGTGCTTTGATAATCGGCAGTGTCTCCTGAATGGAAGTCCCCGCAGTAGTGACATCCTCGATAATCACAACTTTGTCTTTGTCCTGTATCGGGCTGCCAAGCAGGATTCCCTTGTCCCCGTGATCCTTCACTTCTTTTCTGTTTGAGCAGTAGCGGATCTCTTTTCCGTAAAACTCGCTGATAGCCATCGTTGCAGCCACGGTCAGCGGGATTCCTTTGTATGCCGGTCCGAATAATACATCAAAATCAAAGCCAAACTTCTGCTCAATTGCCTTTGCGTAGTATTCACCTAACTTTCTCAGCTGTGTACCTGTGCGGTAAAATCCTGTATTTACAAAAAACGGCGTCTTCCTGCCGCTTTTTGTTACAAAGTCTCCGAATTTCAGAACCTCACAGTCGATCATAAACTCGATAAATTCCTGCTTGTACTGTTCCATATGTTATTAACCTCCGTATTTGCAGGGCTTGCTGCCCTCTTCATGATTTTTTAATCTCAGCCGCATGGTTTTAACTCTGCCGCTCCAGTGTTTTGAAAATTGCTCTGCGTTTTCTCATCGATGCCTTTTTCCTCAAAAGCGGAATAAGTGCAAGTAAATTTCTTTACAATTTTACCACACCTTCCATATATTTTCAATTAAGGAATCAGCGGTACGCAGAAATTAAACAGGAGCAGTTACTGTTCAGACGTTACTTTTTACATCCCAGCCAACATCTAAATCGGGAGTTAGTGACGCGCTTTAGCCGCGGCACGGATGGGGACGCTCCATGAAGGGATCGCCGAAAGCCTCCCGGAGAACATCCATGTCCTTTCGAAAACGCGGCCGCAGGCCTAAGAAATTCTAGGCGGGAAACAGCCTTGAAAATGGAGCACCACTGACACATCACGAGAAATCCGATGATTTCTCGCGCTGGGTCAGCTGATTTTTGGATTCGGAATCCAAAAATCTCTCCATTTTCAGAGCTGTTTCCCAACAAGAATTTCTAAGGTCCGCTTTGAGCGTTTATGAAAGGACATGGATGTTCTCCGGAAGGCTTTCGGCGATCCCTTCATGGAGCTGGTTCATCCGACCGGCAGGAAAAGGCACGTTCCTAAGGAGGGCCTCAAGCGTGGGAAGCTTATGGTATTGAATTGGCGTAACGCTCTTATCCCAGCAAGTTTTATAAAAAGCTTTGGCTTACTTTAAAGTCATTTGCCAATTCAGTTAAAAATATGCTTAATAACTTAGCGCTAATATAAAAGTTCCATCAATTCTGTCCCATCCGCTGCAACCGCACGGAACCCCTCCGGGGAACGAGCTCTGAACTACCGTTTGGACTCACCTTGTCATTTGCGTCCCCCCAAAAATTCAGGCTCTTAACTGCTTCATTCGGGACATGATGCCCGCAGGCTGACCGCCGTCAGTGTCTGTGCATTTTGTATCATATCCATAGGTGTTCCGGTAAATACGACCTCACCGCCGTTTTTTCCTCCATCGGGGCCTATGTCAATGATCCAGTCCGCCTGCTTCATTACATCGAGATTGTGCTCAATGACCACCAGAGTGTTGCCCCGGCATACGATGGTATCAAATAGTTTTAACAGATTCTGGATGTCTGACATATGCAGGCCTGTGGTCGGCTCATCCATTACGATTATACTTCCCTTTTTCCCCAGGTTCTTCGCCAGTTTGATTCTCTGGCGCTCGCCGCCGGACAGTGTGCCAAGCGGCTGTCCTAACTTCAGGTAGGATAATCCCACCTGCTGCATGACTTTTAGGTGCTTCCTGATTCTGGCGTCCTCAAACACTTCCATTGCCTCGGAAGCGGTCAGTCCCAGCAGTTCAACGATATTCTTTCCTTTATAAGTGCAGGCAAGCGCTTCTTCGTTATAGCGCAGTCCGCCGCATGCCTCGCATTCTGTGACAATCGGATCCATATATGCAAGCTCAGTCACAATAACACCTTTGCCGCCGCACACCGGGCAAGCCCCGGCGGAGTTAAAGCTGAACAGACCGTCCGGTTTGCCGTTTTCCTGCGCCAGCAGCTTTCTTATCCGATCAAAAAAGCCGAGAAATGAGGCCGGGGTAGACCGGTTCGTTGCCGTGATCGGCCCCTGGTCTATCATCACGATATCCTTTTCGTACTGCTTCGCAAACACCCGGGAAATCAAGGTGCTCTTGCCCGAACCGGCGACTCCGGTCACAACGGTCATAATCCCCAGCGGTATGTCCACATCCACATGCTTCAGATTATGCAGACAGGCCCCCCGGACCGGCAGGCTTCCCGACTGCCGTCGCGGTTCCTGTTTCACGGGGAGGGAACCAAGCATCGCATCGCCTGTCAGAGTACCGGACTTCAATAAGTCCGGATAACTGCCGGCAAATACAATTTCCCCTCCATGTTGTCCCGCCTGCGGGCCAACATCTATCACATAGTCTGCAATTGATATGACATCCTTGTCATGCTCAACCACAAGAACCGTATTTCCCTTATCACGAAGCTGCTTCAACAGGTTATTCATGCGGTAAACATCGCGCGGATGCATCCCGGCGCTTGGTTCATCAAAAATATAGGTCATTCCGGTCAGACTGCTGCCCATATACCGGACCAGCTTGAGCCGCTGGGCCTCCCCTCCGGACAGGGATGGCGTATCCCGATTCAGATGCAGATAAGGCAGCCCGATCTCTATCATCCTGTCCAGCCCTTCTACAAGCGTCTGAACCAGCAGCCCTACTGTTGAATCCGTGATCTGCGTAAGGACTTCCCGAAGCTGGGTCAGCTCCATCCCACACATATCCGCAATCGAATATCCGTTTATCTTACAACTCAGGGCGGCTTCATTCAACCGTTTGCCGTGGCAATCGGTACACTCCACCTCCGTTACCAGAGTCTGCGCCTTTTCCTGGGTGTGTTTGCTTTTGCTGCTGATGTCCCGGTTTAATAGCGTTTTCGTATATTTGTGGTACAATCCGGTTACTTTCGGATTTTCCGGCTCCCCTTTTCCGTCACGGGAACCATATAGAAGAAGGTTGTACTCCTCCCGGGAATACTCCTTTACAGGCTTGTCAAGATCGAATAGCCCTGACTTTGCATACTGCTTCCAGTACCATGAGCCGGGTGCATATAACGTATCCTTAATGCAGCCTTCCTTCCACGACTTATCAGGGTCAATCATGGCTTCAATATCCACCTTTGTGATCTTTCCCAGGCCGGAACAGGTCTTGCACATTCCGTTGGGGTCATTAAAAGAAAAGTAGGACGCCGTCCCCGCATAGGGCTGTCCGATTCTCGAAAACAACAGCCGCAGGCTGGAATACAGTCCGCTGATCGTTCCCACCGTTGACCGCGCATTCCCGCCCAGGGGAGACTGGTCTACTACCACAGAAGCGGTTAGATTATCAATTCGTTCCACAGCCGGTTTGGGATACTTCGGCAGCCTGGACCTAACAAATGCCGGATAGGTAGCGTTCATCTGCCGCTGCGATTCAGCGGCAATGGTATCGAAAACGATGCTGGATTTCCCCGAACCGGATACTCCGGTAAACACCGTGATTTTTTCTTTTGGGATCGTAAATGTAACATGTTTCAAATTATTTTGAGTAAGCCCATGAACCATGATATCTTCCATATAATTACACCTCTTTTAATCAGATTATAATAGGAAATAATGGGCTTTCCTTAGAGCGTGTACTTGCACACAAATCTACGGTTAAACCACAAAATAAAGTATATCATAATAAAATTAAGATAGCCACCGTCCATTTTTCATCCTGCACTGTATGGGATCTTCAGGATTCCATTGTATTCCCCCTACTCTTCTGTCTCAAAAGTTACTTCTGCGGTGCCTCCTGTTTTCTTACTGCTATTTGCGTTATTTTCCCCGGATACCTCCTGTCCAGTCCCGGAAATGCCCTGCGCCGCTTCTTCCTGTATCAAAACATTTTTATTGTTTTCGCAGGTACGCCCCCCACCACAGTATTCTCAGGTACATCTTTTGTGACCACTGCCCCGGCAGCAATGACCGCGCCGTCACCAATACTGACTCCCGCCAGAACAGTTGCATTTGCCCCTATCCAGACATTTTTACCAATAGAAATGGGCGCTGGTATCAAGTCCGCCCTATATTCCGGATCCAGATTGTGGTTCAGAGTCGCAAGCACCACATTGTGCCCGATCAAGGAGCCGTCGCCGATGGTAATTCCTCCCTGATCCTGGAATTTGCATCCCGCATTAAAAAACACATGTTTCCCGATGGTCAGGTTCTTCCCACAGTCCGTATAAAAGGGCGGAAATAAACAAAAGGATTCCTCTATCGGTTTTCCTGTCAGCTGCTCCATAATCGCCCTGATTTCTTCCGGCGTGTGGTAACTTCCATTTAGTTCCGCCGTCAGGCGCAGAGCTTCCTGTGACAGGCAATGCATCTTCCTGCTGACGTCCGACTTAGCAGGTATATATTTTCCACTGTCCATATATTCTATAAATTCTTTTACGTCTATCATTTTTCAATCTCCATTTTCGTTATAATTTCAGTTAAGCCGGCGTCCCAGACAAAGCCCTGTCACCGGACACTTATTCTGCTTATGCTTCCTTTCCCATCTTTTTTCCTCTCATTTTCTATTTAACAACGGTCTGCCCGAATCTTGAACTTATTATTTATTGTAGAGCACCTCGTATATGTTTTTTCAAGATTGTGAGTATATCGCTGCTATTCACAGGACCGTGTATAGCAGCGATATATCTGCTCTGTGTATAGTATAAATCAGTCGCATGATAATAACAAATACTTATATTTAATCGATATGTATAGTTGAAGGCTATTTATCTTTATGTTAAACTAAACAACTAAACAAACCGAACTACATACAAGACCAATACCTTGCGACCATCGTCAAATGAATAAGTTTTTATTTAGGAGGTCATCATATGGAACTAAGAGTTCTGCAATATTTTCTTGCAATTGCAAGGGAACAAAGTATCGTCCGGGCTGCGCAGTCACTGCATCTTTCGCAGCCAACACTTTCTACCCAGATTAAGAACTTAGAAGAAGAACTTGGTAAGCAATTACTGATACGCGGCACAAAAGGCTCGCGTAAGATAACGCTTACTGAAGAAGGTATGATTTTACGAAAACGTGCCGAAGAGATCTTAGATTTAGTAGCGAAAACAGAAAAAGAGGTTACCTTTACCGATGATATTGTTATGGGTGATATTTATATCGGTACCGGCGAGACAGATGCGGTACGAATTTTAGCGAAAACTGCCAGAGCCTTGCAGAATACGTATCCCGGCATTCACTACCACATTTCCAGCGGCAACTCCACCTTCGTAATGGAACGCCTGGATAAAGGTCTGCTGGACTTCGGCATCATATTTGGGACGGTTGATTTGACGAAATACAATGCTCTCAGATTGCCGGCAAAAGATGTCTGGGGAGTTCTAATGCGAAAAGATTTCCCCCTCGCATCAAAAAGTGCAATATCGCCTCAGGACTTATGGGATAAACCATTGATCATCTCCCAGCAGGAAGACAAAGGCGGAAAACTGCTCCAATGGCTAAAACATCCGGAGTCTGATTTGAACATCGTCGCCACTTATAATCTTATTTTTAATGCCTCCCTGCTTGTAGATGAAGGGCTGGGATATGCCATTGGTTTTGACAAGATCATCAATACTTCCGGAAATAGTAACCTCTGCTTCCGTCCACTAAAGCCCGGGCTGGAGGATGAAATGAATATTATTTGGAAGAAATACCAGATATTTTCTAAGCCTGCCGAGAAATTCATAGCCAAACTGCAGGAACTTTTAAATACGGATGGAATTTGACTATTTTGTATTCAAAGGGGTCTGCCCCTTCTGCAGAGGGTTCTGCTCCCTTTGCAGAAGGGGCAGGCCCCTCCTTTTATTTAACGATTCCCACCATCTCACTAAGGTTCTCGATGTGATATTTTTCCATATACCGTTCAATCCCCTCTACAATTTCCACGGTAGCCGCCGGATTGAAAAAGTTGGCTGTTCCTATGGATACAGCCGCAGCGCCTGCCAGGATGAACTCAATAGCATCCTCATAAGTAGCAATTCCCCCCATTCCGATTACCGGAACTTTTACGGCATTGGCTGCCTGATAGACCATGCGCAGGGCGATGGGCTTTATCGCAGGCCCCGATACGCCCCCGGTTTTATTGGCAAGGGCAAATGCCTGTTTATCGATGTCGATCTTCATACCTGTCAGCGTATTGATCAGGGAGAGTACATCCGCCCCGCCTGCCTCTGCCGCTTTTGCCGTCTCTGTGATGTCTGTCACATTCGGGCTCAGTTTCATAATAACAGGCTGCCTGGCACGTTTTTTCACTTCTCTCGTAATGTCCTCGACAGCTTTTGGATTCTGTCCGAAGGCAATACCTCCCGCTTTTACGTTCGGGCAGGAAATATTGATTTCCAGAAGATCTACCGGCTCATCTGCCAGCCGCTCCACAACTTCACAATATTCTTCCGTTGTCTTTCCGCATACATTTACAATAATCTTAGTGTCAAACTTCTTTAAAAACGGAATGTCCCGCTCGCAGAAGACATCAATCCCCGGGTTTTGAAGTCCGATTGCGTTCATCATGCCCCCATGCGTCTCTGCGATTCTGGGCGTTGGATTTCCCGGCCACGGTACGTTTGCCACGCCCTTTGTTACCACCGCGCCGAGGCGGTTCAGATCTACAAACTCGCTGTACTCTTCCCCCGAACCGAAAGTCCCGGAAGCCGTCATGACCGGATTCTTCAATTCCACACCGGCAAGGTTCACTGTTGTATTCATTAGATTTCCACCTCCGTCGATAAGAATACCGGCCCATCTTTGCAGACACGCTTATTGTGTACATGGCTGTGGCCATCGATCTCTTTTGACTGACATACGCATGCCAGGCACGCCCCGATTCCGCAGGCCATACGCTCCTCCATAGATACATAGCATACGATATTATTTTCTTCGGCATACTGCTTGATTGCCCGGAGCATGGGGGACGGTCCGCATGCGTATATAATCTCCGCAGCAAGCGCATTTTCGGCAATGGCATCCATGACATTTCCCTTTGTTCCCGCACTTCCATCCTCTGTGGCAATATACAGGCGGCCCTGATGTTTGAATTCCTCTGTCAGAAACTGCTCGTCACGGTATCCCATGACCATCACCTTTTCACCAGGCATCTGCTTTGCCAGCTCCAGCATGGGCGGCACACCGATACCGCCTCCGATTAAGACGGCTTTTCTGCCCGCCGCTTCATTGACAGGAAAACCATTTCCCAGAGGACCCAGAATATCAATCCGGTCTCCCTCCGATAGTTTAGAGAACTGTTGTGTCCCTGTACCATCTCCGGTTACACGGTATACAACACGGATCTGATTCTTCTCTTTCTCTATCTCACACAGGCTGATGGGGCGGGGCAGCAGCTTGCTCCCGTCCTTTGTATACATAGAAATAAACTGACCAGGCACTGCCAGAGTCGCAATCTTTTCTGTCTGTATCCACATACTGTAGATATCTGCGGCGATACACTGCTGAGATACAATCAGGGCCGATTCCTTTTGTTTATTAGACATTCTTTTACTCCTTTTCCGTAGCAGCTCAGACAGGACTGAACTGTTACCCTTTTATGGACAGCACCCATTATTTCAGGGCCTGTCACTTTTGTATTACTTCCATATCTTTCTGCCTATCTGCCTTGTAAAGCTCCCTGAATATCTGCTGTCATCGCTTCTACCGCAGCCCTTGACGCATCCCCAAAGTTTTCTGCGCCATATGCCGCATAGGCCTCCTGCTTATATGCTGCGATAATACCGCGGGAAGAGTTCACAATTGCGCCCAGCCCGTCCTCATTAAAGAAGTGAACCAGATCCTTGCCCTGCCCTCCCTGAGCACCGTATCCCGGCACCAGGATATAGGCTTTCGGCATCACTTTACGGAGCACTTTTCCCATCTCCGGATAAGTAGCGCCCACTACCGCACCGATATAGCTGTATTCTCCGCCCATGCACTGTGCGCCCCACTCGGCAACTTTTTCACCGACCAGCTCGTAAAGCGGCCTGCCGTCAATCAACTGATCCTGGAACTCACCGCTGGACGGATTGGAAGTTTTCACGAGAATAAACAGGCCCTTTTTCTCAGCCTTACATATGTCTATAAAGGGGTTCACGCCATCGGAGCCAAGGTAGGGATTCACGGTCGCAAAGTCCTCATCAAAGGGCAGATATTCCCTGCTTCCCACCTTCACTTTTCCAAGGTGACCCACGGCATAGGCTGCAGAAGTAGAGCCAATATCGCCCCGTTTAATATCCCCGATCACGACCAGGTCTTTTTCCTTACAGTAATCGACCGTCTTCTTAAAAGCCATCAGTCCCGGAACGCCAAACTGCTCATACATCGCAATCTGAGGCTTCACAGCCGGAATCAGGTCATACGTCTTGTCCACTATCTCCTTATTAAACTGCCAGATCGCCTCCGCAGCCCCTTCCAGAGTCTCACCAAACTCCTCAAAAGCACGCTTCTGGATATGTTCCGGAATGTAGTTCAACATGGGATCCAGTCCGACCACGATCGGAGCGCCCGTCTTCTTAATCTTACTTACCAGCTTGTTAATCATGAAAAAACCTCCTCAATTATCTGAATGTTCTGAAAAATCGCCTTTTCTTTCGTTTTAAGTTGGCTTGAACAACCTCATTATTATAACGGAAAGGTGATTTTTTTGTATAACAAACACCTCGCACCCGCATAGCGGGTGGTTAATATTTCGTTACTGTTCAGACCGTGCCGTGCACCTCGCTGCACGGCATCGGGCCGATGAAGTGATGGTCTCGGGGCATCTGCCCCTCGCCGTAGGCGACTTTAAATGGGCAGATGCCGTTACTGTGCACGCCCGTAGGGTGTGAACAGTAACAATATTCCACATGCTTTGCGTGCTCAACAGGATCACGCCTCCGTTTTTTATCTGGTATATACAATTCGTCCATCAACGATGGTACAACATACCTCTCCCTTGACCGGATATCCATCAAACGGGGTGTTCTTCCCCTTAGAAAGAAACGTATTTTTATCGATTCTGTATTCTGCAGAAGGATCAAAGATGACAATGTCTGCGGTCTTTCCCTCAGACACAGAGCCTTTGTCCTCCAGGCCCAGTATCCGGGCCGGATTATAACTCATCTTCTCGACCATCTGCATGATTGTCAGAACGCCCTTTTCGACCAGCTCTGTGTATGTCAGGCAGGCGGATGTCTCCAATCCGACGATCCCGAATGCGGCTTTTTCCATGGGGAGATTTTTCTCTTTTTCCGCATGGGGTGCGTGATCGGTAGAAATCACATCCATGATGCCGCTTTTCAGCCCTTCTCTCAGAGCTTCTACATCCTCCGGTGCACGCAGCGGCGGATTCATCTTATATTGTCCGTGATTCTCGCGGATGTCTTCTGTAGACAGAATAAAATGATGCGGGCATACTTCCCCTGTTACCGGCAGCCCGTCTTTTTTGGCCGCGGCTATCATTCTGACGCTGTCCGCCGTGGAACAATGGCAGAGGTGCAGGCGCACTCCTGTTTCCTTCGCCAGAAGAATGTCTCGGGCTACGATGACATCTTCAACGGCATTCGTAATTCCCTTCACTCCAAGTGAATCCGCCTTGGACCCGGCATTCATAACGCCGCCTTCTACCATCGTAATGTCTTCGCAATGTGCAAAAACAGATATATTATTTTCTTTGGCCAGTTTCATCCCTTTTCGGTACAAAGAGACATTCATGACCGACCTGCCGTCCTCACTGATCGCATGGCATCCGGCCTCCGCCATTCCTTTGATATCCGCCAGTTCCTTTCCGGCTTCTCCTTTTGTAACAGCCCCAAGCTGGATCACATGAACCGGAGATTCTTTTGCAGCTCTTTGATGTACGTCTGCAACCATCTCTTTTGTGTCCGCTATGGGCTTTGTATTCGGCATCGCGCACACCGTGGTCACTCCGCCCCTGGCCGCTGCCCGGCCGCCTGTCTCCAGTGTTTCTTTATGGGTCAGCCCGGGATCGCGCAGATGCACATGCAGGTCTATGAAGCCAGGCATGACGTAACAGCCTGATGCATCAATCGTCTGATCCGCAGTGTCCCGGATATCTTTTGCAACTTTCACGATCTTGTCACCTTCTGTCAGAACATCACTGATACCGTCCAGTCCTGTCAGAGGATCTAATACATGTCCGTTTTGAATCAAAAGTTTCATATAGTCTTGTCCTTCCTATCAATAATTGCTGCAATACTGCATACGGATTTATAATACCACAAACGGCGCAGAGAGTACAATCCTTGTCTACACATGGAACTTTTTATGCATCTCTTCCCGGAATTCTTTTCCTTTAAATATAACAAGGGCCGCCAGAAACAAAAAGCACGCCACCACACAGATGGAACACACAAGCTGGAACTTCACCACGCCAGTCAGCAGCAGAATCAGCGGGAGCAGTACCCCGTACCCGGCTGCCATCACAAAATAGATCATATATTCTCTTGCCGTGTTCCTCTGCACCTTTGTAATAATAAACATAGAAAGCAGTATCACCATACAGACAGCCGGAAGCACATAATCCACAGACCATCCGTGCCAGCCCGTAAAAACGTCCCACAAAATACAGCCCACCGAAACGATAATCAGCTGCCACATAGCATTCTTCATCAAGTTATACCGCTTCACAAAACCAATCGCCAGAGCCAGCCACATACTGGCAATTCCGGCCGCCGTAAAAATAGGCCAGCGGATATCCGGATGAAAATTAAAATCAGCGGCCACAAAGCCTACCGCTGCTGCCAGACACACGAAAGAGAAAAAGCGGAAAACCTTCAGCTCCATCTTTCCCGGCGCGTCTGGCTGCGGAAATTCCGGCTCAATCTTCTCCACAGTAATTCCCTGTTCCTTTAGTATGCGGTAAAAGTTCCTCTGAATATTCAAGGTATCGAACCTGGATGTAAATCCAAGGGAAAGCTTGTCTCCAAAAGAGCACATACATAACTCCAGCTTAGGTGTACTTGTATATACTCCGAAGCGGTCTATATAAGGCTCATACTCCCCTGGCATCCTGACTGCACTCATATTGGAAAAAATAGCCGTCACATCCCGCTCCGCATATCTGGCCCCGGCCCGGATGCCCAGATTCTTTAGTTCCAGAGGCGCCAGCCTGAGAATCGGATGCATCTCCAGTGCGATCAGCTCATTCATATGCTCCGCCACACGCTCCGTCGTAAGCTCCTCTGCAAAATATTCCTTTACATGCTGCAGTACAGCTTCAAAACTTCCCTCTCCTGTTCCAAAATGATATCCCGGTTCAATCCAGTTAAAGAAATTCAGCATGGAATCAGAAAGGAAAAACTTCCGCAGATTTACAGGCACCATCAATACAACCGGATGGTTCTCCTGCTGTTTCGACATTTCCTGGTGAATTGCCATCAGAAATACACTTGTCAGAAATACGGTCATCGATACCCCGAGTTCTCTCGAACGTCCAAGCACCTCTTTCACCGAGACCACCGCCTCATTCACCTGGAGCCGACCGATTTCCTTCCTGGGTTTCTTCAGCTGATGCGCTTTTGGTTTTTTTACCTTCTTCTTTTTTACTTCTGTATAATACTGTGAAAAGCTGTCGCTCTCCTGATCCTGGATCGTGACGTTCTCATCTAAAAGAGGAACATCCGCAAGCCCCTCCTCTTTGTGGGTTATATACAAATAATTCTTCACAAGCTCTTTTAAGAATTCTGTAGCGCCCGTCCCGTCTGTCAGCGCATGAAACACTTCAAAATTAATCCTGCGTCCATAGTAGGTCACTTCAAACAACAGCGATTTTTTATCCCGCACATACAGGCAGCTGCACGGTTCCTTGTACTCTTCACGCACTACAGGCCTGAGCCTGCTCTTTTCCAGGTAATGCCAGAACAGCCCCTTGCGCATAACTGATAAAAATACGGGATACGTAACAACCGTTCTGTCCAGCGCCTCCTGAAGCCGCTCCCCGTTTATCTCCTCCTTCAAAACACAATAGAACCGGAACACCCTGGTGTCCTTTTTATTACTCGTAGCTGAAAATAATTTTGCCGCATTATCCAGCTTTCTCCAATACGCCCGTTTCTGCTGCACACTTTACACCCCCTGAGCTGGTTCATATCCCAAAAATTCATTAATCCGGTCAAAGCTCTCCTGCACATGAAAGTTTTTGATGCCCAGGGCAAAATAGCCGTGCAGGGCATCCTTGATCCTGCAGATCTCCACCTTGTTGCCGGCCGCCTTCAGCTTCTCCCCATATGCCTCCCCCTCATCTCTCAGGGGATCATATTCGGCCGTAATTACAAGCGTATCCGGCTGATTTGTCAAGTCTTCCGCCAGTATCGGTGCAAAGTAAGGATTTCTTTTGTCCTCCTCGCATGAAGCATAAAGTTCAATATAATCCCGCATCTTTCCCGCTGTAAGCAGATAATCCGTCCCGTTCTCCCGCACGGACTCAAATGGCGAATTCTCTGTATAGTCGCTGTTGACTGCCGGATAGATCAGCACCTGGCGCCTGGGAAGGAATTCGCCCCTGTCCCTCGCCAGAAGAGACAGCGCCGCCGCCAGATTCCCCCCGGCACTGTCCCCGATCAGTGTAATATCATCCGGGTTTACATTCAGAATAAACTGTTTCATAAATACAGCCCTTGCCGCCGCATAACAGTCCTCCAGACCAATCGGAAACTTATTCTCCGGAGCCAGCCTGTAATCCACAGAGACCACAACATGCTCCGTGGCATTCGCAAGCCTGGCGCAGATACGGTCATAATTATCCACACTCTCTGTCACCCAGCCGCCGCCGTGGATAAGCAGCATCACCTTATGCAGTATGGGGCCTGTATTCTTAAAGGCCTTTTCATTTGGGAAAAATATCCTCGTCGGCACCTCGTACCCGTCATTATAAATCTTATAGTCAATCTTCTTATAAAAAATCTTCATCGGATCCAGCCTTTTCAGATCCGCCAGATGCCGTGAAGCCTCCACTTCAATTCCATCAAAAGAAAGCGCCTTTAGTATCATTCTTGCCGTATTATTAATTGCCATTCATCTCTCCTATCGTACCCGGCTGAAACTGCAGGAAATTCTGCAGCTGCCTGAGGCATCCTTTGTTTTCTATTATTATAAGTGAAGACTGGAAGAATCACAATAGTATTTGTGAATGCACTATGGGAACCGCTCCTAAGCCGTTACGCTTCACACCCCAGCCAACATCTAAATCGGGAGTTAGTTAACGAGCTTTAGACTCGTTGACGAATGGCGGACTCACCTCGTCATTCGCTGTTGCATCCAAACGGTAGTTAAGAGCTCATTCCCCAGAGGGGCTCTCGTACGGTAGCAACGGATGGAACAGAATTGGTGATTCGTTTATATAAGTGTAAGTGTTAGATCGCCTTGTTACCCGTAAATATACTGGATTTAATGGGGACATAAAAGTCCCGCCAATTCAATACCATACGCTGCCCCCGTTTGAGGCTCCTCCTTAGAAACGAGCCTTTACCTGCCGGTTGGATGCGCCAGCTCCATGAAGGGATAGCTGAAAGCCTCCCGGAGAACATCCATGTCCTTTCAAAAACGCTCAAAGCGAACCTTAGAAATTCTTGGTGGGAAACAGCCCGGAAAATGGAGAGATTTTTGGATTCCGAATCCAAAAATCAGCTGACCCAGCGCGAGAAATCATCGGATTTCTCGTGATGTGTCAGTGGTGCTCCATTTTCAGGGCTGTTTCCCGCCTAGAATTTCTTAGGTCCGCGGCCGCGTTTTTGAAAGGACATGGATGTTCTCCGGGAGGCTTTCGGCTATCCCTTTATGGAGCGTCCCCATCCGCGCCGAGACTAAAGCTCGCCACTAAATCCCGATTTACTGATAATTCCCGGGGTGTGAAATGTACCCCTAAGCCAATTCAAAAGCCCCGGTATACAGCTGATAGTATTTGCCATGCTTTTGTATGAGTTCCTGATGGCTTCCTCTTTCTATGATTTCTCCCAGTTCCAGTACCATGATTACGTCTGAATTCTGCACGGTGGAAAGTCTGTGTGCGATGACGAATACGGTGCGGCCTTTCATGAGCGCATCCATGCCGCGCTGTACGATGGCCTCGGTTCTGGTGTCTATGGAGGAAGTGGCCTCATCCAGGATCATGACCGGCGGATCTGCTACGGCGGCTCTTGCGATGGAGATCAGCTGGCGCTGGCCTTGTGACAAGCCGCTGCCATCCCCGGAAAGTACGGTGTCGTATCCTTCCGGCAGCATACGGATAAATCCGTCCGCGTTGGCGCGTTTTGCAGCCGCGATACATTCTTCATCCGTTGCATCCAGTTTGCCGTACCTTAGGTTCTCCATGACAGTTCCGGTGAACAGGTTGACATCCTGGAGTACGATACCCAGGGAACGGCGCAGATCGGACTTACGGATTTTGTTGATATTGATACCATCATAACGGATCTTGCCGTCAGCAATGTCATAAAACCGGTTGATCAGATTTGTGATTGTGGTCTTGCCCGCGCCGGTTGCGCCGACAAATGCCACTTTCTGGCCCGGTTCGGCATACAGTGTAATATTGTGGAGAACCATTTTATTCTCTTCGTAGCCAAAGTCCACGTCAAACATCTTCACCTCCCCTTTGAGTTCGGTGTAGGTCAGGGTACCGTCCTCGTGGGGGTGTTTCCATGCCCACAGGCCGGTGCGCCCGGGCGTCTCTGTAAGAACGCCGTTTTCGTATTTTGCATTTACCAGTGTTACATATCCATTGTCTGTTTCACTTTCCTCATCAATCAGCTGGAAGATACGCCTTGCGCCCGCCAGTGCCATGATGATCGCGCTCAGCTGTTGTGACACCTGCCCCAGCGGCTGGATAAAGCTTCTGGAAAGCTGCAAAAAGGAGGCGATCATTCCCAGCGTAATGACGCCCACGCCGGCCAGACTGACATTCGTCACACCCCATATTCCCAGGGCGCCGCCCACAATCGCTATCAGAACATACAGAATATAGCCCAGATTGTTCATGATCGGCATGAGGATATTCGCATAGGTATTGGCCTGTGATGCCTCTCCGAAAAGTTTTTCGTTCTTTTCATCAAACATTTCCTTTGCCTTTTCCTCGTGGCAGAATACCTTTACAACCTTTTGCCCGTTAATCATTTCCTCGATATAACCATTGACATCTCCAATGGATTCCTGCTGCCTCACAAAATACTTGCCGCTGTTTCCGGCCACCTTTTTAACCACCTGAAGGATAATCGCCACAAATACCAGCACAAACAAGGTCATCCATATACTGATGGAAAGCATGGCAATAAACACGGCTGCGATGGTAATGACAGAGGAAAAAAGCTGCGGGACACTCTGCGACATCATCTGGCGCAGTGTGTCTGTGTCATTCGTATAATGGCTCATCACGTCCCCATGGGAATGTGTGTCAAAATATTTGATCGGCAGGGTCTGCATATGGGAAAACATTTCATCCCGGATATCCTTTAATATGCTCTGAGATATCACCGCCATGAACCGGTTATAAAACAGCGTGGCGAGCACACCGATCAGGTAGATGCCGCCCATCATAATCATCACCCTGAGCAGCCCGCTGAAATCCGGCACTGCCTGCACGAGCAGAGGGGTAATATAATCATCGATCAAGGTCTCTAAAAACAGGGCGGCCAGTACGCTTGCCCCTGCGCTCACCAATATACAGATCAGTACAAATACAAACCTGGCTTTATATTGTTTCAGATAAGAAAGCAGACGTTTTAGCGTCTGCATATCCAGCTGCTGTTTTTTCTTGCTCTTATTCATCTTCACTGCCTCCCTTCTGCTGAGATTCGAAGACTTCTTTATAGATTGCATTGCTTCGGAGCAGCTCCTCGTGGCTGCCGAATCCGTCGATTTTCCCGTCATCCAGTACGATGATTTTATCCGCATCCTGGACAGAGGAAATTCTCTGCGCAATGATGATCTTTGTAGTGTCCGGTATCTCTTCCCTGAAAGCCTTCCGGATCAGTGCGTCCGTCTTTGTATCCACTGCGCTGGTGGAATCATCCAGAATCAGTATCTTCGGCTTTTTCAAAAGCGCCCTTGCGATACAAAGCCTCTGTTTCTGGCCGCCGGATACATTGGAGCCGCCCTGTTCAATATGCGTGTCATACCCATCCGGAAATCTCCGGACAAAATCATCGGCCTGAGCAAGCTGACAGGCATGGATCAGTTCCTCATCCGACGCATGTTCATTTCCCCAGCGCAGGTTTTCCTTAATCGTACCGGAAAACAATTCATTCTTCTGCAACACCATAGCCACCTGATTCCGTAATACTTCAATGTCATAATTCCGGACATCAACACCTCCGACTTTCAGCACACCCTCTGTCACATCATAAAGTCTCGGGATGAGCTGAACAAGCGTGGACTTGGATGACCCGGTGCCGCCGATAATACCGATTGTCTCTCCTGAGGCTATCTTCAGGTTAATGTCACTCAGGCACATCTTATTAGCCTTCCTTGAATAACTAAAGGAAACATCTTCATATTCAATGGAACCGTCCGGCACTTCCATAACCGGATTCTCCCCGTTCTGAAGGTCGCTTGTTTCCGTCAGAATTTCTGCAATTCGTTCTGCAGATGCTTTGGACATCGTGATCATAACAAATACCATAGAAAGCATCATCAGGCTCATTAATACTTGTGTTGTATAAGTAAACAGACTCATCAGGCCGCCTGTACTCAGTCCTGCATCCGGATTGCCGCCGCTTGCTATGATCAGTCTGGCCCCAAACCAGGAAAAGACCAACATACAGGCGTACATGCAGAACTGCATCAGAGGCATATTAAAAGCAAGTGTTTTCTCAGCTTTTGAAAAATCCCTGTATATCTTCTCGGAAATATTCCGGAACTTTCCATTTTCATAATCCTCACGCACAAAGGATTTTACAACACGGATTCCCCGCACGTTTTCCTGTACCACATTGTTCAGTTTGTCGTATGTCTTAAATACCCTTCTGAAAATGGGATGCACTCTCGTCATAATCAGATACAAACCAATTCCCAAAATCGGCACACAGATGAGAAATACGACAGACAGCTCTGCGCTTACCCTGATCGCACAGAACAGGGAAAAGATCAGCATAACCGGCGCCCTCATGGCCATACGTATGGTCATCTGATAGGCGTTCTGCACATTTGTGACATCCGTTGTCAGCCTTGTTACAATACTGGATGTGGAAAATTTATCAATATTAGAAAATGAAAAATTCTGTACATTATAGTACATATCCTTCCGGAGGTTCTTTGCCAGCCCTGCAGAAGCATGTGCCGCCGTTTTACCGGCCGCCGCCCCGAAAAACAGGGAAAAAAATGCTGCAATCAGAAGAAAAACCCCCGTTTTTCCAATATAGCCCATGTCCCCTTTGTCGATCCCATAGTCAATCAGATTCGCCATCATCAGCGGAATTATGACTTCCAGCAAGACTTCCAGCGAAACCAATATGGGCGTCAGAATGGAATCTCTTTTATACTCTCTAATACTTTTTGCCAATGTTTTTACCATGTCTAAACCTCCTCGTCCCAATTTGTCAGACATCAAACAATCAGTGGATAGTATAAGCCGGCACAGGCCGGCTTATATTTCAGATACATTTTTTCTTATTCGTTCAATATACGAGTAGAACTGCTCCAGTTCTTTCTCTGAAAAGCCTTTTGTAATCTGACGCTCTATGGCATCCCTGTCTGCTTCCATCCCTTTCGAGATTTCGATTGCTTCCGGCGTCAGAACCAGCTTCTTCAGTCTGGCATCTTCGGGTACGCTCTCCCTGACAATGAACCCCTTTTCCTCCATCAGGTTCAATACCTTGGAGGCCGTGGAACGGGTGATATTGAACTCAGCCTCCAGATCTTTCTGGTAGACTGGCTTCGGAGACTTCTTCCGAATATAATCAATAATCCATCCGTTCGAACCCGTAAGACGGCAAAAAGCCGACTTCTGTATCTTGCTGTCAATCAGTCTTTTGATCTGATTATCCAGTGCCCGTATCTCGATTCCGATATATCTTTTTGTTCTCATCATAACCCCTGCTCATATATTATTCTGCAGCTATGCTGCAGACCTTCCCGCAGAGCATGCATTACGGGATGCCCTTTGGGTATACATTATTCTGCGGCTATGCCGCAGACCCGCCCGCAGGGCATGTGTTACGTTGTGCCCTTTCGGTATAGTTCTATCATCAACTGTCCTACCTGCAACTGTTTGACATAGAACATAATACTGCTTTGTAATTGAGATGTCAATAGTTGATCCAAAATTAACCAAAATTTCAAACAAAAGACTTGGTTTATCTTGAGGAAAGAACTATAATACATCAAAGCGCCTGTGTTATAATGAAAGCTGTTATCTAATAAATTTCAACATCAAAATACAGAGGAAAAAGTAGAATGATTCATAATAATAAGCAGTTTAATATGTTCCCCTCTCATGCGGGACTGAGAGAATACATACTGAATTACAACATCGTATTTCCGGAGAATGATACATTCACAACTCGGTATACACTTATGCCCAACGCCTGCGGGACGTTGTCGCTTTCTTTCGATGGAACCGATGTCATAGCCGAACTATGGGGAGCATCCGTGGCTCCTGTATTATTAGGGACGGAGCCAAATCGTTACCGTGTCATGCTGCTTGTTCAGCTTTCCCCCTGTGGTTTGTATCAGATCACCCGCCAAAACCAGGCGGAGTTTGCCGGCAAACGGATGCCGCTTTCTGACATCGACTGTGAACTGTTCCATTCGCTGCATCAGGCGTTTGTCATGTCAAAGACTATCATAGATCTGGTAAATGCCTGTGATAATATTCTTTATAGGCGCATGGATAAACGCGTTATATCTAATGCTTTGTTGTTAGCAGCAACCGTAATTTCCAACAGCCATGGACAAGCACAGGTGAAAGAAACCGCCCGGCAGTCCGGCTATAGTGAACGTCAGCTGAACCGCTTATTTCTTGCGCAAATCGGAATGAGTATCAAAAACTATGCGCGATTAACCCGTTTCAACTATGTGCTAAAGCACATACATAAATCTCACTGTATGCTGGCAGAATTATCACAGAAAGCAGGATATTTCGACCAGGCCCACTTTGATAAAGATTTCAAAGCGATCAGTGGACTTACCCCGCAATCTTATATAAAAACTATGTCTGATTTTTACTATGACGGAATGGAGATGTATCATACAATGTCCTCAAAGGAGGAATAAATCATGAAATATCAAGGTTGTTTATTAGCAGTCAGGGACATTTCCGTCTCTAAAAACTTTTATGAAAAGGTGCTTCATCAAAACTCCATAATGGATATCGGCGTACATGTAACCTATGAAGGCTTTTCGCTGCAGCAAGGGTATGCCGAACTCGTTGGTATCGAAACCGAAAGCGTGAAAGAAAGATCTCACAACTTTCAGGTCTATTTTGAAGTGGAGGACTTAGACAAAGTGTACGCCGAGACGAGAGACATCCCCGGCCTGCAGTGGGTCCATGAGATTAAAGAATACCCGTGGGGACAGCGCAACATCCGGATCTATGATCCGGACCTGCATATCGTGGAGATTGCAGAGGATATGAATACGGTTTTCAAACGCTTTTTCAGTCAGGGAATGTCTGCAGAAGAAATTGCCGAGCGAACCATGTTCCCTCTTGAGGCCGTAAAACAGTATGCGCCTTGTGATGCGGTATAACGCATGGGGTAGTACAGCAGTGCACTGCTGTACTAGGAAACCAGCCTGGCAAATATAAGCCGCAGGTCATCTTGCCGGTAAGATCGGATTTTAACCGCCTTACCGCAGGATGCCTGCGGCTTATTTTCTTAATAGAATCTCTATCTGCTATCAGACTGAAAGCTTTTTGCTAATCCCTCCCGATACCAGAGGATCAAGATTTATATCAATGCTTTCTATATGCCCCAATCCCCAGTGCTGCGGGACCGGTATGACACCCAATACTGAGCATCAGCGGGCTGTGGGTGATCTCCTCCCCCGGAAATTCCTCCTGCATCTGAGCGATCCAATGTTCCAGTACTTCCGGCTCCATGGCGGTATTGGCAATCCCAAACATCAGCTGATGGCTGTCGTACAGTCCCTTCAGCCTGGTAGATACATCGTTATGTAACGCCTTGCACATGGTGCGGAATGCCGTCTTCATGCCCCTTACCTTTGCATATGCATCCAGTTTGTCACCCTGGATGGTAAGCACCGGTTTAATATTGAGCACGCTTCCGATCGCTGCTCCCGCTGCCGTTACTCTTCCGCCCTTTTTCAGATATTCCAGGGTATCCACGGCAATATAAATCGTTGCATCCATAGCTTCGGCCTCTAAAGTCTCTTTAATCTGTGCTCCGCTCATCCCCTGCTCTGCCATGCACATCGCATCTTTCACCGACTGAATCTGTGTAATAGAAATCCGGCGGTTATTCACGACATGTACCCGCCCTTCAAATTCCTGTGCGAATATACTTGCACTCTGGCAGGAATTACTGAGGGCGCTGGACATCGGAATATAGACGATCTCCTCATGTTTTTTAAGAAGCCGGTACCACATCTCCATCACTTCTCCGGGCGCGGGCTGGGAAGATGTCACAGACGCGCCCTTCGCCTGGAGATCGTAAAATGTGTCCGCTGTAATATCCACGCCCTCCAGATATGTCTTTCCATCAATCTGGATGGGCATCGGAACAACCGTAATTCCCATCTCCCTGCCCTCTTCTGGCAGAATTCCGCAATTGCTGTCCGTCATAATTGCAATATCCGGCATAATCTTCATCCTTTCAATTCTTTTCACAACTATAAGCCAGCCCATTCACCGAATCCGCATATCTGTTCCATTACCTAAGCAGAGTTACTGTGCACGCCCGAAGGATATGAACTGTTACAACAACTAAACAGATACACTGATATACGGTAAGCTGACACGTTGACCATTATTTTAACACGTGTTAAAATTATAGCAAATGCGGAATTTGATAACAACTTACAGTATTTTATTTTTGTTAGTTATTTATACAGATTGGAGAAATTGTAAATTATTATGGAAGACAGACGAATCAGAAAAACCAAAAAGAATCTGAAAACCACCCTTATTTCCATGCTGTCAGACATGCCCTTTGAGCAGGTATCCATCACAGAGCTGTGCAGCCGGGCGGACACAAGCCGGATCACCTTTTATACCCACTACAGCGATAAGTACGCCCTGGTTGACGATATTTTCCAGGATATGATCCGGGAGGGAACCGCTGTTTATGAAGAAATGCAGGCGGCCAACAACCCTTCAGCCAGTCCGGTCATCAGCTACTGCAATGTATTGGACAGCATTATGAAGCTATACTACAAGAACCATAACTTTTTCCGCCATACCATCCCTGATGAGAATCCCTATCTGGCATTTGCCTTTTACAACTATGTATTGGAGACCATAGAAACGCACACAAACAAAGAAAGCCGGGTCCTCAGCCTCCGGTATTCCCCCAAGAAAATCGCAGGATTCTTATGCTATGGCATTGTAGGTTTTATTAACGAAGGGCATGCGGAAAATATCTCAAGGGAGAAAAATATTGCGGAAGCCCGGGAACTGCTTACCCGAATTCTGGAATCCGATATTTTGACCACCGATTCACTCTAAACCGAAAAATTTACCCAAAAGGGGTATCAAGTTACCGGAGTGGATTTTTCAAAGCGTTCTGATGAATACATGGTGTTAAGTGGGTTATATAAATATTTAGACAATGTAACTCTGGACTTAATTACAATTATTTCAAAAGAAGAAATAACCCCCTATTATTTGTGGAATACATATTTCTCGAAAGAAACATGAATACAAGAAGCCGAAAACATTGGCTTTAAAATGTTTGGGCTGTTTAGTGATGTTGCAGGACGTATCTATCAATCTGAAAGTGATTCAATCGCAATAATTTTGGAAAAGTAATAATTTCAATATGTAGATGAGGATAAAGAGGAAGCCTTTTGCGTGGAAGATTTGAAGATAACCGCGAAGCTGTTTGCCGGAGCCCTGCACTCCTTGCCGGAGAATAAACTGCAATCCCTGTTGCGGTTGATGGAAAGACGTGATATGAAAAATTGAGCATTAACTATAAGGTAAACTAAGGAACAATGCTATCAAATCTTATGATTGTAAGCATTGTTTCTTCTCATTTTACTGGAATATAAATTTTAACCTCATTGTCGGGATCGTCGAAGGACAGCAGTCTGTTATAAATACCTTCGTTTCCGGCAGCCAATCCCGATTTGTTGCTATAATTGTATTGCATTTGGAACTAAAAATCACCCCTTAACGGTCAAGCCGGAATTTGAATTGGCTTTCTATGAGCTTGGTTTTGATGTAATCCTCCATATCTACATTGAAATACCCGTAGATATGGGAGTATGACGAATGACTATTCGGCAATAGGCGTTGTGAGTGTATTGGATATGCTCTTTATATACTTTCTCGTTCATGGAAAATCCCTCTTTCTCTGATGATAGTGAGGGGCGGCAGCACTCCTTGCTGTCGCCCCTTGATTACCCACCAGCAAGGACAGGCGGGGCTGTCAACGGCGGGCGCAGCCGTTCATTTTACCGTTGACTGGCTCGACTGGATTTGCTGTCCATCGTCAAAATGGACTTACTTGCTCTGTGTCAAAACAGTTGTCAGTTATTTTTTCTTATTCTTTTTCTTTTTATGCCATGCTGTTCCTGCACAACCACCACTAAGTAGCAACACCGCACCCATAATTATCCAAAATTCCATTTTCTTAATTCCTTTCCCAGACAAAAAATTAAGATAATTCTGTCTTGTCCGTTTATAAAATTATAATCTATATCTTTCTAAATGTCAATTATTTCATACATGTCGAAACAAAAAAATTCTTACTCATTATTTGTTAAAACGAGCAAGAACCTTTTTAAATCAGATCATTCATTTACTATTATTCGACTTTTCGTAAAATGAGAATTGCTGCGATTTCTACGAACAACACAATATCATAAATCAGTTGGATTGTATTACCCCAAAAAACATAACCAATCTCATAATCATTACCAACTAATCCGCCTCCCAGTTTTGCGATTGCGTTTGCAAGAATGATGAGGACAATAAAAGATACAATGCTTGCCTTTCCGATGATTTTCCAACCACGCTCATCTCTATGTGATTTTAGACAAAATAATACAATCAAAATAATAGTAAGCGGAACCCCTGTCCAAGCAGCAGCCCTTAGCAATGGAATACTTGTCATTATTTTGTAGAATGTATCTAACATGTGCATCTATAATTCCTCCTTAAAATCAAATAAATCCTCTATAGTAACATCAAAGACTTTTGCGATACTATACGCCAAAAGCATGGATGGATTGTATCTGTTTCGTTCAAGCTGAATTATCGTCTGCCTTGATACACCCACAAGGTCAGCAAGTTCCTGCTGGCTCATCCTTTTTGTCGCTCTAAACACATGAATTTTGCTGTCAAATTTGTATTTGTCTTTTACAGCCACTTGCTCACCGCCTTTATTTAATATGTCCGCATATTATAACATATTTCTTACATTTTGTCACTTGAAAACTTCTTGCCATTTCCTCATTGTATATTTACTGCTGTAACATGGAAACCATCAAGAATCAAAGGAGAAACTAATGGAAGAAACAATTTTACCCGCTCCACGGTGGGAACCATCAGCGGTCTGTACGCCAGTCTGCTGCTGTTTTCCAGAATTGGCCAGCCCTATGTAGGGATAGCCTCCTCCTTCTCCTTCAACGACCCCAACGGTATGTGCAAGACCTGCTCCGGCTTGGGGAAGATGACCAAGGTGGATGTGGAGGCCATCCTGGACCTAGACAAGTCCTGGAACGAGGGCTGCATAAGAATTCCCTCTACCGGCCCGGCTCCTGGTACTGGAAGCAGTATGCGGCATCCGGCCTGTTCGATTTGGACAAGCCTATCCGGACGTATATATAAGTTTCACATCATACCTGGACATCATTTCATTCCCCTCTATTGTCTTCCCCGTTAGTATGTCAGTATTCCCGGCAAAGCAGGACGGCAGCCTGATCTCTTTATCTTTGAAATTAATCACAAAATATAAAGTATGTTTTTCAGTCTTTCTGCAGGTAATCTCAAGCTCAGTCCTCTCGTTTATCACAGGCCTCACTCCTGCATCAGCAGCTGCCTTGTCCAATACTGCTGCAAGCCCCGCTTCCATACTCGTCCCGACATAATACACAAAGCCCTCTCCGAATCCGTTTCTCGCTGCAGCCGGCATCCCCGCATAAAAATCTTCCGTATACTCAGCAATGCTCTCGGCATGTTCCAGATGCAGAATGTCACACAAAAGCCTGCATCTGTACTTTGCTCCATCCCGGAAAACCACTTCATTTGTCTGTTCGGGTGCAAGTGCATCGATCTCCTCGACCCACACCCCTGCCAGCTCCCGCAGCGGTCCCGGGTATCCTCCCAGATGTACATTATCCGACTGATCCGCAATCCCGCTCATAAAGGATGTAACCAGTATTCCGCCGCCCCTTACAAATTCCTCGAGCGCCTCCTTCATACCTTCCTTTACCATATAGAGTACAGGCGCTGCCACAACCTTATATCTGCTGAAATCTGCATCCGCCGGAATCATATTGACTGCAATATTCCTGTCATAGAAGTACTTGTAATATTGATGGATCTGGTCAACATAAGTCAGATCTTGGGATGGCCCGCTGGTATATTCCAGCGCCCAGTAATTATCCCAGTCAAAGATGATTCCAACCTGTGCCTCATTAACGGCGCCTAAAATCGTATTCCCCAGGCCTTCCAGCTCCTTCCCCAGCTGCTTCACTTCCCGGAAGACTCTGGTATCCGTCGTTCCCACATGCGCAATCACTGCCCCGTGGAACTTTTCACATCCCCCTATACTTCTGCGGAGCTGAAAAAATTGAATCGTATCCGCCCCGTGCGCGATCGTCTGATAACTCTGGGCACGCATCTGCCCCGGCCTTTTGAGTGAATTATAGGGCTGCCAATTCTGCTGGCTCGGCGTCTGCTCCATCAGCATAAAAGAAGCATCTTTCAGGCCGCGCATCAAATCATGGCACATAGCGGTCTGGCTCCACGGCGTATTATAACTGGGATAATTATCCCAGGAGATGATATCCATCTCCTTTGCCCATTTAAAATAATCCAGCCCTTTATATGTTCCCATTAGATTTGTCGTAATTGGTGCCGCACTGCTGAACCTGCGTATTTCATCTCTTTCCATTATGTAATTCCCTAAAATACTGTCGGAATTGAATCTGCGGTAGTCAATGGAAATACCGGCAAAAGCAGTCTGATTCTCACCAATCCCTTCACTTAATGCATTTGGAAGAACGATTTCATCCCAATCATAGATTGTGTGGCCCCAGAATTCCAGGTTCCACGCCCGGTTCAAAGCATCTATTGTCTTATACTTTTTCTGAAGCCAGACACGAAACGCCTTCTCACAGTTTTCGCAGTAGCATTCCCCGCCGTACTCATTGTTAATATGCCAGCACGCAATATGTTCATTCTCCCCATAACGCTCCGCTAACTTTCCCGCAAGTGCTTTTGCATACTTTTGATATACAAGGGAGTTAGGACATGCATTGTGGCGCTGTCCGAACTTATGGCGCCGCCCCTCATAGTCGGTCCTTGCCACCTCGGGATAACGCTTCACCATCCATGCCGGAAGCGCAGCCGTAGAAGTGGCAAGTACGATGTCGTACCCTTCCCGGCTCAGCATATCAATGATCTCATCCAGTTCGGAGAAATCATATACATCTTCACCCGGCTGCAGCTTTGCCCAGGAAAAAACATTAATAGTAGCGCTGTTGATCCGCGCATCTTTAAAAACCTTCATATCCTCATGCCATACTTCTTTTGCCCACTGATTCGGATTATAGTCTCCGCCGTATAAGATCCTTTTAAACTTACTCTGCATTATCAAATCTCCTCTCTTGCTTTTAAACACATCGCTATTATTTCACTTGGCGGCCCGCAGACCACAGCGCTTTACGGTATAAACAGTATAGCAGGTGCAGCAGTTAAGCCCCGTCTGAATTGCTGTCCGCAGGCCTTAACAGTCTGTAACAGTCCACCGTATTTCACTACCGTGATTATAATACAGATAGACAGAAGCGAGTGTGATATGTTAAGCTAAATAATATAACATTTCGAAACAGGAGAATACTATGCCGATCTTTTACAGGAACATCCCGGTCAGCGAGCCGTTTACTTATGATTCTGTGGGAAACCACTGGAAACAGGAGAGCCTAACCCGCCCGAAAGGGTATCCACTCTACCACTATCTGCAGACGGAAAGGGGCTGCGGCAGAATTATCATCCAGGGGAAGAAATACCTTCTGAGTGAAGGGGAGGGGGTTCTTATCGCCCCACTGATCCGCCATTCTTATGCAAAGGAGACGCAGGAATGGAGCACCTTATTTGCAACATTTACCGGCACAATTGAAAGCAGCCTTCCAAAAATCCTGGGCGGCAGACAGGTGATTTTTACAGAAAAAGACCAAGCCGCTCAGATTGCGTGCCTGGTCGCTGACGCTGTAAGAATGTATGAAACACCGCCGGCAGATGCACGGGCACTCTCAACGAACTGCTATTGCATACTGATGAATCTTGTGGATGGCATGTATACCCGTGGATTGATGGAAGATCCTCTGTATCAGAAGTATGTTGCCCCCGTAATAAAAGAGATCGAAACCAATTATGCATCTCAGATCACCGTGCAGGAACTAAGCAGCCTGGTCTATATAACGCCCCAATACCTGTCACGCTTATTCGGCCGTTTTCTTGGCTGTTCCGCATACGAATATCTGACTGCCTGCAGAATCAATAAAGCAAAGGAACTCCTGCTCACCAATCCAAGGCTGGAAGTGCAGGAGGCTGCTTTGAGAACCGGCTATCTGGATGCCAGCCACTTTATAGCCATGTTTAAAAAAAGACGGGGGTAACGCCGCTGGAATTCCGAAAAATGAATTAGAGTCGGACTAGTTGGTTGTTCAGCGGCTCTGGCCGCCATAACTGGAGATGGTTGCTGCAGCTACGTCACTATCATTATAAAAAAGCCCTGCATCAGCATCGTATAACCACTGATACAAGGCCCATTCTATACAATTACATTCTTCTACATCCTTCTCTCCGCCACCTTAAACAATGCATTGATCCCCACTGCCAGCCCAGCGGAAAGGATACTTCCTATGACGATCTTATAGACATTCAACGTCCGCAGCCCGTCAAACAGTATGGTGCCCAGGCCGCCCGCATTGATCATCGCCGCAATCGTAGCAATACCAATCGTGGAAACCACTGCCAGCTGAATCCCGGTAAAAAGCGCCCTTTTCGCCAGCGGAATCCTGATTTGACACAACACCTGCATACGACGCATTCCCAGCCCCTCCGCGGCCTCAACCACTGCGGGTTCGACACCGTAAAGCCCGGAAATAAAGTTCCGCAAAAGCAGATATTGATTATAAACAACAAGAACGATCACTGCCGTCGTCTTGCCCAGTCCTGTGACCGGGATCAAAAATGCAAACATGGCAAGGCTCGGAACAGAATACAGTACGGAAAAAATATGAACCAGTATCTCGCCGGTTTTTTTCGAGTATATGGCAAGTACCGTCAGAGCAGAGGCAATGAGCAGGGAAAACAGCAGCGTAACCGCAGTAATCTGGAGGTGTTCCAGTAAAGCCTCCAGCAGATCATCATAATGTCTGGCCAGATACACCGTCAATTTACTCATATGTATCCCTCCCACATTTTCTCCTGCTCCTTTGCGGACCGGATCAGTGCTGCTGTGAAGTCGTCAGCAGGGTTCGCGATGATGTTCCCAGGCTGATCGAACTGGCTAATTTTACCTTCGTTCATTATCATGACTCTTGTTCCCAACTTAAACGCTTCATGGATATCGTGAGTCACCAACAGAAAGGTCTTGCCCAGTCCCTGGTGCAGGCCAAGCAGTTCTTCCTGCAGGCCAGTGCGCGTAATGGCATCAACGGCGCCGAAGGGCTCGTCCAGCAGCATGACCTCCGGCTCCACTGCCAGCGCCCTCGCCAGCCCGACTCTCTGCTGCTGCCCGCCGGACAACTGGGAGGGGTAGCGTCCCTGGAACTCATCCGGATCCAGCTTAACAAGCTCCAGAAGTTCCCTGACACGTTTCTGTATCCGCTCCTTGTCCCACTTTAAAAGCCTGGGGACCGTTGCAACGTTATCCGCTATGGTCATATGAGGAAACAGGCCCGTCTGCTGTATGACATACCCGATTCCCCGCCTCAGCTGAACAACATCTATTTCGGCAGTATTTTCACCAAACAGATAGATATTCCCTTCATCCGGCTCATACAGCCGGTTAATCATTTTCAGCAATGTTGTCTTTCCGCACCCGGAAGATCCCAGAATGGTTACAAATTCCCCTTCCTCCACGGAAAAGGACAGCTGATCCACCGCATAATAGCTGGTTCCCGGAAACTGTTTACTTACATTACTGAAGGTGATTGCTGCTGACATAACTGCTGCCCCTTTCTGGCTGACTTATTTTATGGATTCATAGTACTCCAGTGCCACATCCTCGATCTCTTCTTTGTCCATATCTACCCTGGCATTCAATGCTGTCAGAGATTCCGTATCCATTGCTGCACTGACCTTGTTCAGGACGTCCGCGATATCCGGATGTGCCTCCAGTACGGAATCATGGATCACCGGCCCCAGATTATAAGGAGGCCATACATTTTTGTCATCCTCCAGAAGAGTAAACTTTTCTTTATCTGCCAGCTGTCCCTCTGTCGTGTACACAGGTGTTACGTCCGCTTCATCATTTGACAGTACTTCATACTTTAGACCGTTGTCATATATTTTGGAAGATTTCCAGTCCATCTTGCCATAGGCTTTTTCCAGCGCCGGAATTCCGTCCTCCCGTTCATCGAATTCCCCCTGTGATGCAAAACGCAGCTCACTGGCATGCTTCTGCAGATCGGATATTGTCTTAATTCCCAGTTTTTCTGCAACCGGAGTGCGGATTGCAAGCCCCTGTCCGTCATTGGCCTGAGAGTAGTCAAGCCAGGTAAGCTGAAACTGCTTCTCATACTCCGCCTTTACAGTGTCATACACCTCCTGCGGATCTGTGATCACATCCATACCAAGTATTGAAAGAAGCGCAGTTCCGGTATATTCCGGATACATATCGATCTCATCATTAATCAGAGATGTATGGATAATAGAACCCGCAATGTCAAATATACGCTCCACCTCATACCCCGCATCTTCCAGTGCCAGGGAATATACCTCTGATACAATCATTCCTTCGGTAAAATCTTTCGATCCCACCCGGATTACCGCATCTTCTTTTTTCCCCTCTCCTCCTGCGTCTTTGTTCTCTTTGCTGCCGCAGGCTGCCAGCGATGTCATCATCGCCAGGCACACTGCCGCGATTACTGCCTTTTTCACCTTCAATTTCATAATACGTTTCTCCCTTGTCTTTAAGATTTGAGTTTCTTTTGTCTGCCAGGCGACCGCCATGGTATAAATATTTTCTCCAGCCCGCTGAAAATCATTCCTGCCGTCAGTGAAAGAAGCGCCACCGAAACGCCGCCGATCAGCAGCAGGTCTGTCCTGTTCAGCCCCAGTCCGGTAAAGATGATCCCGCCCAGCCCGCCGGCTCCGATTTTCGCTGCGATGGATGCACTGGCAACGATCTCAATGATTGCTGTCCTTGCACCCGTCAGCATATAGGGTACGGCAAGCGGTACCTGCACCTTCCAGAATATCTGCCGTTCCTTCATCCCCTGACCGGCTGCTGTCTCCAGCATAAATTCCGGCACCTCCTCAAAACCGTCCGCCGTATTCATGAGAATCGGGGGCACAGCCATCAGCACAAGCGCTGTCATAGCCGGTTTTACCCCTGTTCCCATGATTGGAATCAGGAGAATCAGTATAGCAAGGCTGGGGATAATACGCAGTATCTGAAATATCCCAACCAGCCACTTTTTACATTTTACATATCTGATACATAAATAACCGCATGGAATTCCTATGAGTGCGGCGGCCAGAAGCGCCAGGATGCTGATACTGATGTGCTGCCACAGACAGATCAGATATTCATCCAGACGGCTGGTAAAATATGCTTGTATGTTCATCCATAATTCGGACATCTTGTTGTTCTTCCTGCCTTTCTTTTCTCATTCCTGCTGCCTGTACATCCTGCTGCCTATAAAGTCTTCTGCTGCACATGAAGGCTTCTGCTTCCTATGAAGGTTTCTTCTGCCTATAAAGTCTTCTGCTGCACATGCAGCTTTCCGCTATCCATGAAGCTTCTTCACCGCATCCGCCGGGCACGTCTCCATGCACGCCCCGCAGTGCAGGCAGTGCACCGGATCGATCCGATACGGGCTTCCTTCTGTGATGCAGTTTTGGGGACAGACATATGTACATGATCCGCAGCCAATGCACGTCTCCTTAATGAAAAATCCGGCTTTTTCCACTTCTCTCCCATAGGCAAAAGCTTCCCTGCTGACCGGGTGGTGCAGAAGGTCAAACCATTCACCGCATCCCTCATAGATCAGAAAAGCATCCAATATGTTTCTCGTATTCCCCGGATATACCTCGTTCATTCCCGGATTATCCTCAAATACCTTATTAAGCCATGCCTTATCCGCCAGCTTTACCTTGCCCGTGAACTTCAGAGACTGGCAGTCCGGACACATCGCGCTCAGCGCAATCTCTCCGCTTTGGATCAGCTGTTCGTAAAAAGGTTTCCCTTTGGATGTAACAATATACATTCCCTCATCTGCCGCTATCATAATATTGATAATCCGGCTGTGTGGATGTCCTTCTTTATCAACGGTTGCAGCTGACGCAACCTTTACTTCCCGGAACATATCGACGTACTTACGTGCTTTTTCATTCATGCTTTTCCCATCCTTTTCCAAATATGACAACGCTCGTTTCTTTATACAGCCATAATAAGCGGTTGGAGTCACAATGTAAAGTACGCACCTCAAAGTTCCTTAGTATCAAATCGATACTAAGTTACATTTTTGTCAGTACTTGCTTTCCCTCATCTTAACAGTATATAATAAATACTAAGAAGGCCATATCTGTTCGTGATAGAGAACAATATAGCGGATATTCCATACTGTACACCCATTCACCAATCGGAGAAAGTAAATTTTGCATATATTTTTTTGTATTGATGCACGCCTTGGCGTACTCGTGGCGGGCGCGCTTCATGCTCTGCACGATGATCTGCTTTCGGGATAAAACCTTTTTGATACCACTACTATTTTAACCCATTTTATAATAGAAGGAAAACATATTTAATAAATATTTTTTATAGGAGGTCCTGCTATGGATGCTGAAAAGAAACTTCCGGAATGCCCTGTGGAAATAACGCTGCAGCTGATCGGAGATAAATGGAAAGTGCTGATTATAAGAGATCTGCTGGAAGGAACCAAACGTTTTAATGAGCTGATGCGCTCCGTGGAAGGAATTACTCAGAAGGTACTCACAAGCCATCTCCGCGCCATGGAGACCGCGGGCCTTGTGAACAGAAAGGTGTACCCCGAGGTGCCGCCCAAGGTGGAATATTCCCTTACCGAGACGGGTCTGAGTTTAAAGCCGGTTCTGGATGCTATGGTCGCATGGGGGACGGATTATAAAAAAATACTGTAAGTCAAAACAGCTCCATTCATTAAGATAGCAGGCGGCTCCTGGCAAGAGCCGCCTGCTGCTTTTTTCCTTGTATCATGTTACGACCAACCTGAAATATATCTGTTAGTCAATTGATATTTCAAAATCATATTTCGCGTCCGGATTGGTAACTTTGGATACACTCTTCCAGTCTACCGGAGCGTCACCGGACATGAATTTTTCTTCAAACTGTGCAATGTTTTCCTGTGAAACTGCCGGCAGTTCCAACTGAACTTTTTTCTCTCCGTCATATGTCTTGCCGTTCACAACATCGAAGGCTACCACCGCACCGAATGCTGCCTGGAGATAATGGCCTCCGGTAGAGAACCAGAGTTCCCCTGCCTGCATGGATTCGATTGCCGGATTTAAGAGGTCCATGCCTCCTACTTTAACGTCATCTATCTTGCCTTCTTCCTTGAGCACATTTACGGTAGCCAGAGCCAGGGAATCGTTGTAGCACCATACACCGTCCACCTCCGGATGTGACTGGTAGAGATTGCGGAATGCCTTATCTCCGTCATCCCAGTTCTCTCCGGCATATTCAAACTGGAGCAGTTCAACGTCAGGATTCTCTTCCAGTGCTTTATCCAGTCCTTCTTTTCTGCCCTCAGCAACAGAAGTTCCCTGGAATCCGCCGATTCCCAGAAGTTTCTTGCTGCCTCCATTGATCAGTGACATTGCGATCTGATATCCGGCCTCTTTATCATCCGGCCCGATAAAGCATACATAGTCTTCTCCTGCCTTCAGGTCGTCTCCCGGCCAACGGTCAATGATAACAAGCGGAATTCCCTTTTCTTTGCATGCCGCGGAGATCCCCGCGCATACGGAAGCATCCTGAGGACCCAGAACCAGAGCGTCGATACCGCCTGAAATCATGCTGTCCACATCTTTGATCTGTTCTGACTGATCGTTGTTGCAGTCGTCTGCCGTGACATTAAAGCCAAGCTCGTCTGCTGCCTGTTTCACATAAGTTAATGCATTTCCCCAAAACTCATTGTTTGCCGTTGGATAAGAATAACCGATTGTTATTTTTTCTGTACTTTCTGTCTTCTCTCCTGTATCCGTGGTCTCCTCTTTTTTCGTCTCCCCTTCTGCCTTCTTATCCGTACCGCATGCTGCCAGCCCAAAAATCATACATCCTGTTAACAGTATTGCCATTACCTTTTTCATATTTTTCATATTTTTTTCCTCCCGATTCTCGGTTTACATTACACAAATGTCTTTCAACTACTTAATGACCGGCGCATCATAGTGAGGCACAATATATTCCTCCGTAAGCGGCAGATCCACCCATGCATTCGTCTCCATGGACTTATAAGCCCCGACAAGCACATCCGTGACAATCGCGCTGTCCTCCGGTGTCAATGACGGCGGCACATCCTTTTCTATGCAATCAAGGAAGTGCTCAAGCATAGATTTGTACGCCCACCCCCGCTTTGGATAGATCGGCACCCAGCGTTTTGGAACGTTCCCGTCCGGCTGCATAATGTCTTCTGACCAGAATAACTGCGGATAGCGGTACTCTTTCACGATCTCCGGAAGCTCACTCTGCTTGAAGTCTTTGCTTGTATAGACCGCAAGGGGAGCCGTCTGATATGGATTCGTTGCCTCGGAACCCGTGAAAATGGTTCCCTCGGTTCCATATACTTCAGATATATTGGATACACAGGGTGAATACCTGTCGCCGCTGATCACACCGGTTGCTCCGTTTTCAAATTCGATGGTGATCCAGAAGGAGTCGTCCAGCTGTGTGTACTCTTCCGGGGTTCCCAGTCTTTTTATAATCCCCATCACGCGTTTCGGCCTGCTTCCCATCAGGAACATCAAAAGGTCCGCTCTGTGAGCTCCCAGGTCGAATAAAGCGCCGGCTCCTGCCAGCTTCGGGTCGGAACGGAACGGAGTGTAAGACAGCTGTTCGTGATAAAGGTTCCAGCCCTCATGCAGTGAAGAACGGCCCATCATCGGTTTCCCGATAAATCCCTCGTCCATCAGCTGTCTGGCTATCCTGTTCTGCTCCCAGAAGCGCTGATTCGTACCCGCCATAAGGAAGACGCCTTCTTTTTTGGATACTTCCACCATCTTCCACGCCTCATTGTGTGTACAGGCAAACGGCTTCTCAACAATGACATGTTTTTTCGCTCTCATGGCATCGATCGCCTGCTGTGCATGGAAGCGGTTCGGCGTACCTACAATTACAACCTCTACATTCTTGTCTTCGAGCATCTGTCCATAATCAGTATAAGTTTTTTCAGGTTCCCACTTCTTTGCCATTGATTCCAGTATCTCGGTATTTGTGTCGCACAGTGCCGCCAGCTTTGCATTTGGGAGTGCCGCAATTGACGGGCAGTGTCCAATCTCGGCGATGGAACCGGCGCCTACAATACCAACTCCAATTTGTCTCATAATTGTTACCTCCTTATTTGTAATATGGCAGTTAAGGTTCAAGTTAACGTTGTATGTTTTGTTCAAAAAAAAGAGTGATCCCTTCGGATGCTTGTCAACTTTTCCCTTAACCTTAAGCTTAGCTCCATTATACTGTTATTTTTATCCAAATTCTCGTAAAATCGATCCACATATTAGCACAATATGCCCAATTTTGTTCAGTATCCGCTGTTGTCTGCATCCTCCTTTTTTTTCCGAAGCTCCCTGGGTGTAATCCCATAGGTCTTTTTAAAAATTCTGGTGAAATAACTGCTGTTATCAAAGCCTGCGGCAACTGCTATATGTAAAATGGAGTCCTCCGTCGTCTCCAGTTCAAACCTTGCCTGACAGAGGCGGTACTGGTTAAGATATTCTACCGGCGATATCTGCATCCCCATCTGAAAGCAGCGTATCGCTTCGCTTTTACTGATATTTGCAGCCTGGGCAATGTCTTCAAGATATAGCTTTTGTGAATAATTTGCTTCTATGTATCTCATCATTTTACGCAGACGGGACTGGGATCTCAGTGAAATTCCCAGCTTCTCCATTTTCACCAGTTCCTCCCGGTGCCCGCAGAACAGCAGCCATAGGTTACAGACCCTGATGTGCATATCCAGCTCACAAAACGATGCATGGCTGCATATTTCAAAGATTTCCTCCAGCTTCTCAAGTATTTTTTCCTGCCAGGCCGAAGCATCCCGCAGAACAATATGGGAACATTCGGATTCGATAAAATCCCTGATGCAGTTATCATATATGACCGATGTTTCCGCCGCAATCAGATCTGAGGAAAATAAGATATTGGCGATGGCCCCGTCCTTACAGTTTTCGATGCTGTGAACTACCCTTGCATTGATGAATAACCCTTCCCCCGCTTCCAGCTGGATCTGCTGATTCCCGATCAAGCAGTAGACCGAACCATACATGACTTTTACAAATTCAAATTCCCGGTGCCAGTGCCATTCTATCTTTTCTTCATCAAACTGCTGCATTTCTTCCCGATTGTACTGGAAAGGAAATTTTTCCGTCCCGTGTGCCCTCAGCTCTTTCAAAGTCTCGTCGGTTACTATTTTTGTAATCTGCACAAACCTCAGCCCCTTAATTCGGTATACCTCTCCAGGAAAGGCCTGAGCCTTTCTGCTATCACAGCTACGCCTCCCTCTCTGTCGGCCTCGAAATTCAGCGGGAGGATCGGGTCATGTAGCGACATCCTGATCAGCATCCATCCCTTCACTTCATCATCCTGGAAATTGATGCGTATGCCCTCGTAGTTTGGCTCTGCAATGTGGAATTTCTCTTCCTGCTCCGCAAAAATACGAAAATCCTCCAGAATCTTTCTTCCATATTCTTTATAATCCGGAGCCAGTATCCGCAGACGCACTTCCCTGCTCTCCGCCGTTTTTTTAAGTCCCGCCGTCAGATCCTCCAGTCTCCGTCCCTCCCGCAGGGAGACGGCCAGTCGGCTGATGATAACCACGCTCATATAAGCCCCGTCATCCAGAAAGTAATTTTCCTTAACCGCACCATGCCCGGAAGTCTCGATTGCAAGATGGGTTTCGATCCCTTCCTTGTTTAAACGTATGGCTTCATTGATCACGTTCTTATATCCCCGCTTGAATCTGTGATGCTTCATCTTCAGCCGGTTCTCCAGGAATTCCGTCAGACAGTCCGAGGTTACGGAATCCGTCACCACCGTTGTATGGGGGTATTTCTCAGACAGGGCTGCGGCCATAAGGGCAATGACCCCGTCTTTATTTACTTCTTCTCCATCCGCAAATACGAAGGCTGCCCGGTCTCCGTCCGTGTCAAATATAACGCCAAGGTCCGCTTTTGCAGCCAGCACCGCTTTCTTTAACGCTTCCATGGCCTTTTCATTTTCCGGATTGGGCACATGTACCGGAAAAGTCCCGTCAGGATTCATGCAGATGCTGCCTTTAGTGGAGGCTCCCAGCGGTTCCAGTACGTTTTTAAAATAACCGCTTACCCCGTTGGATGCGTCGATTACAATATGCAGTCCTTCCAGTGGGCGATCATAATCATCGGCATTCACCTCCTTACAAATAAGATTTCTCAGGTATTCCGTATATGCGCCTGTCAGATCCGCGTCCTCTGCCCTGTGATATTCCGTCTCATAATTCATTCTGGATATGAGCGCCGCACGCTCCAGAACCTCCTTGATATCACTGCTTTCCAGGCCGCCGTCTCTGGTAAAGAATTTAAGGCCGTTCCTGTTGGGCGGCAGATGACTCGCTGTGATCATAACGGCTCCGTCATACTCAAACCCTTCCAATACCGTAGACATAAACATGGAGGGAGTAGACGTCAGCCCACAGTCATATACACGGCACCCTCTTCGTCCCAGCCCGTTAATGACCCCTCTTTTTAATTCCTGCGCGGACAGCCTGGAGTCGTGACCCACACCAACTCTCATGACTTTGTCCTCCTTCTTCTCCATTAGATATTCGGCAAAAGCCATGGCAATATCGCGCACGATATTCTCGGTCAGATTCACAGCCTCTCCCGCAGCGCTTTCCAGCGCAACTCCACGAACGTCACTTCCATTCTGCAGCTTTAAGTAAGCCTCTTTCCATGCCTCCATTTTGTTGTACCCTACCTTTCATAAAATTCTATTTTTGTTCCCGTCGGATCCCAGCAAAAACCGTATTTCTTTCCGGTGATCCGATCTATTTTTACTTCCGTTACCGGCACCCCTTTTTCCGACAATCTCCCCAGCATCTGTTCCACATCTTCTGCCAGAAAAGAAAGATGATTGAATCCCGGTAAAGATAATTCTGCATCTGCCTGCACGCCCGTACATACAGAGTCCTCTTTAATAAAGAGTTCGGCAATATACCTACCGCCGCTGTATAGTTCCAGCTTCCTTGCATTTTTATTGCTGGAAAACGACTCTCTGAACAGGTCAAATCCCATATAATCCACATAAAACCGTACTGCTTCCTCATAGTCCGGTGCAATCAGGCATATATGATGAAACTCCAGCGCCGGTTTTCCGTTTTTCTCAGAGCTTACGCACTCTGGAGAGCAGTCCGTCCCTCCCGCCATTTTTACTTTCATGCTGTCCTCCTGTATATCAAAGTGGGGAAGCCCACTTCAACTTCCGCCCCTTACCCATGAGGGGCTTGCACACTTTGGCGCCTCCGCGGTGCCGCCTTTCGGTTATATGCCTTATCGCGGCGTGTGCATCCCCCGGAGGGTTTTTATATAATAAGAAAGTGCCGGGCACTTTCCTATTATATAAAACAACTCTCCGGCCCTTACAAAGCCGGAGAGTTGTTATCCCGGATACCGCGTATCCGAATCAGGCTTTTCCTGATGAGCCTAACACACACTGTATTTTATGTTTTACAAGTTCTTTTACGTTATCTCTGCCCGGACGCAGATACTGCCTCGGGTCAAAGTGAGACGGGTTCTCTATGATGTCTTTTCTTACTGCCGCAGTCATAGCCAGGCGTACATCGGAATCTATGTTGATTTTACATACCGCCGATTTTGCTGCCTGCCTGAGCATCTCCTCGGGTATTCCGATGGCGTCATCCAATACTCCATGGTATCTGCGTATCATATCTACATATTCCTGGTTTACGGATGAAGAGCCGTGCAGCACGATGGGATAATCCGGAAGCCGTTTTTCAATCTCTGCCAGGATATCAAACCGAAGCTGTGGTTTTTGTCCCGGCTTAAACTTAAAGGCCCCATGGCTCGTTCCGATCGCAATCGCCAGCGAATCTACACCGGTTCTGGACACAAATTCTTCTACCTCATCGGGATTTGTGTAAGATGCATCTTCTGCCTTAACATTGACATCGTCCTCTATCCCTGCCAGTTTTCCCAGCTCACCCTCTACAACAACGCCTTTACTGTGCGCATATTCCACGACTTTTTTAGTCAGCGCTATATTATCCTCGAAACTGTGTTTTGATCCGTCAATCATGACAGAGGTGAATCCTCCGTCAATACAGGATTTACATATCTCGAAATCCTCGCCGTGATCCAGATGAAGCGCGATCGGGATGTCCACGTCCAGTACCGCGGCTTCCACCAGCTTCATGAGGTAAATGTGCTTTGCATATTTCCTTGCCCCTGCCGATACCTGCAGAATGACCGGAGACTGTTCCTCCCGGGCTGCCTCTGTAATGCCCTGTATAATCTCCATGTTATTGACATTAAATGCCCCGACTGCGTAGCCGCCCGCATATGCCTTTTTGAACATTTCCGCTGTTGTTACCAATGCCATGATGCATCCTCCTTCTACTGTTTCTTTTCAATCTCCGCTATTTTATCAATCCGTGTCTGATGCCTTCCCCCTTCGAATTCCGTGTTCAGAAACAGGTCTGTCATCATGAGCGCAAGTCCTGCGCCCACAACACGCCCCCCCATACAGAGGATATTGGCGTCATTGTGCTGTCTTGTCAGCTTTGCACTGAAGCAGTCGGAGCAGCAGGCTGCCCGGATTCCCTTTACCTTGTTGGCTGCAATGGAGATACCGATCCCTGTACCGCAGCATAGAATTCCCTTCTCGCATTCGCCAGCCGCAACCGCCTTTGCCAGAGGATACGCAATATCCGCGTAATCCACGGCCTGGGGGCTGAAGCTTCCAAAATCCCGGACCTCGATGCCCTGCTTTGCCAGATATGCTTTGATTTCTTCTTTTAGTGCAAAACCGCCATGGTCACTGCCTAAAGCTATCATTTTTTCTTCCTCCAGTCTCTCACTATCTGACGATCATGTTCGGTTTTCTCTCAGTCGATACCGCAACGGCAAAGATCACAACCAGACCCTTGATCAGCAGCTGTACTTCTGACGGCATTCCCCAGAGCACCAGACCGTTGGCAAGTATGCCGATCGTCAATACACCGATCAGGGTGCCTCTTACGCCGCCGACACCGCCGGTCTGTGATGTTCCGCCGAGTACGACTGCAGTGATAACATCCAGCTCATAACCGACGCCGACTGAGGGGGAACCGGAGCCAATGCGGGCCGCCATTACAATGCCGCCGAGCGCTGTCAGAACTCCCGCAAATAAAAATACCAGTACCTTCTGTTTCTTTACATTAATTCCACTTAATCTGGCTACATTTTCTTCCCCGCCCACCAGTCTGGTGTAGCGCCCGAAAAGCGTGAACCGTTCGATCAGAAATACAACCGCAAACGCTGCAATTGCAATAATCAGTATCCATGGCCTCAGGCCAAATACCTGTTTGATGGCCCCATTGTAATCCACCATTGTGATGGAACCGCCGCTGATCATCGTAACAAGCGCCCTGGCAATGGAGAGCATACCCAGAGTTACAATGAATGTGGGCACCTTCAGCTGCACGTGTATCACACCCATGAAGAGATAGCACACAAGTGACACTGCTATCGTAGCAAGAAGCGCCACAATCAGGCTGTTCGTCGACAGGTAGATCTTCGCCGCAATAACACCGCAGAGGCTAATCATGGAACCTACGGAAAGGTCGATGCTTCCCATCAGGATAATAAATGTTCCGCCCAGCGCACAGATCAGCAGGTCTGTGGAGGAGGTCAATACGCTCAAAAGATTGTTGATTTTTAAAAATTTGCCGGCTGTCGTAAATGAAAAGAGAATAAATAAAATCACAAACGCTGCCAAGGAAATATTCTTTTTAATAAAGCTAACTACTACATTTTTATTTTCCATTTTTCAATATTCCTTTCTTTATAGAATCAGACCATCTGTACTGCCAGCCGTTCTTCTGTAAAAGTATCCCTGGAGAATTCTCCGGACACTTTGCCCCGCCTGAAACAGTACACCCGGTCACTCATTCCGATCAGCTCCGGAAGCTCATCCGATATCAGCAGGATTCCCTTTCCCTGATTCTTCAGATCCTCCAGGATTTTATATATCTCATACTTAGCGCCTACATCAACGCCTCTTGTCGGCGAGTTCACGATCAAAAACTCCGATTCATTCACAACCCACTTGGAAATGGCCACTTTCTGTCTGTTTCCTCCGCTCAGGTCAGATACGGGTGTCGCCTCCGACGGCGTCTTGATCAGGAACCTCTTTATTGAATCGACCGCAATCTTTTTTTCTTTTTTATGATTGATAATCGCGTGCCTGCTGACATTTTTCATGTTCCCCGAAGAAATATTCATGGTAGAATCGTATATCAGAAACAGTCCTTCTTTATCCCGGTCCTTTGGTATATAGCCAATGCCATTTCTCATTGCCTCCAGCGGAGAATTGATTTTTACAGACTGCCCTTTAAAATAAATCTCGCCCCGGTCCACCTGGTCGTATCCAAACAGTGCCTTGCCAAAGCTTTCCGAACCGCATCCGCCGATGCCAGCGATCCCTACGATCTCTCCTGCATGTATCTGTATACTAATGTCTTCAAATTCTCCCGCTCTCGTCAGTCCCTTTGTCTCCAGCATGACGTCCCCTATGGAACTGTTGTCATCGCTTCGGTATACCGCATCCGATACGTCACGGCCTACCATGTTTTGTATGATCAGATCCGGAGAAACCGATTCGTTGACCTCCATTTTTGTGATCAGCTTCCCGTCCCGCAGAATGCTGACCCTATCGCAGAGGTCATACACCTCTTCTATGAAATGGGATATGTATATAATCGCGCATCCATTGTCCCGCTGCTCCCGAAGCAGCTGATACAGATTTTCTACGGAACTTTTGGAAATGGCTGCCGAAGTCTCATCTACAAGCAAGACCTTTGGATTCGTAGAAAGTGCACGGGCAATCTCAACTTGTTTTGTCTCCTCAAATCCCAGATCCGATAATAAATCCGTAGGCTTAATATGATCGTATTTAAATCTGTGCAGGATTTCTCCTGCCGCTGCAAACTGTTTTTTCCAGTCGATCAGCCCGGCTTTATTTGTAAATCTTTTATCCTGTCCCAGAAATATATTTTCGGCAACCGTCAGGTTGTTGGCAAAATTGGGCTGCTGCATAATGATCGCTACGCCTGCCTCTTCCGCATCATGTACGTTTCTTGGATTGTATGGTTTACCAAAAAGCTCCATCTCACCGTCCGTCTTGTCATATATCCCCATCAGGATCTGAAAGGTTGTTGATTTGCCTGCGCCGTTCTCACCTACCAGACCGTGAATCTCGCCCTCTTTGATCTCAATCGCATCATCAGCGCCCCAGTCCAGCGCCTTTGTCCCAGGGAAATACTTCTTGAGCCCGCGCAGAACAACCGCATTTCTTTTTTCAGCCAATGTTCTTCCTCCTTCCATTTTAGAAATATCCTCCTCCGGCCCGATACCGGAGGAGAAATGATCCGCTGTTACTCGAGAATCAGATTGAAGTTATATTCTGCATCCGGATTCTCTGCCCTGCTGGCTCCTGCCCAGTCATAGGACTGTTCTTTATCGAGAAATTGCTCCTTAAAGTCCTCCACATTGTTCTGATCCACACACAGCAGGCTCATCTGGACCTTGGCCGGGCCGTTATACTCCACGCCCTTCGCAACATCATAGGCTACAACTGCACCAAATCCCGCTTCCATATAATGTCCGCCTGTTGAGAACCAAAGCTCTTTGGCTTCCATTGACTCCACCGAATTGCTGAGCAGATCCATGCCGCCGACTTTGACCGTATCCAGCTTGCCTTCTTCTTTCAGTATGTTTACGGATGCGAGGGCCATGGAATCGTTAAAGCACCATACTCCGTCCACTTCCGGGTGTGCCTGATACAGGTTCCGGAACGCTTTATCTCCGTCATCCCATGTGTCACCTGCATATTCATACTGTAAAAGCTTCACGTCCGGGTTCTCTTTCAGTGCCTTGTCAAGCCCTGCTTTCCTGCCTTCACCAACGGATGTTCCCTGCACACCGCCAACGCCCAGAAGGTTTTTGCATCCGGAATCAATCAGTGACATTGCGATGTCATATCCGGCCTGTTCGTCATCCGGCCCGATAAAGCATACATAATCTTCGCTGGCCTTCAGGTCGTCTCCCGGCCATCTGTCTATGATAACTACCGGGATATCCGCCGCTTTGCATGCCGCTGTGATCCCCGCACATACAGAGGCGTCCTGGGGCGCCAAAACAAGAGCATCGATACCGGAAGATATCATACTGTCGACATCCGATACCTGTTCCGCCTGATCATAATTACAATCATCCGCAATCAGCTTGAATCCCAGTGCTTCTGCAGCCTGCTTCGCAGAATTTAAGGCATTGGTACCCCAGAATTCATTATTGGAACCAGGGAAAGAATATCCGATCGTGATCTCTGCATCTGATTTGCCACTTCCGTTATCCGCACTGTCTGCAGCAGATGAAGCTTTTTCTTTCTCACATCCCGCTAATCCGAACACCATGCAGCCTGCCAATACTAATGTTAAAACCTTTTTCATATTCTTCATCTTATTTCCTCCTTCATGTCTGTCTCTTATTCGTACATCGTTATGCTGTTCATCGCTGCTTAATTTTACGATGCACATGTTTCTGTTCTGTAATTCCGGGCGCTGATTCCACTGTTTTGTCTCTCATAATACGTTCCTCCTGGGCATAATATCTCGTCTGCAAGTTCTCGATAAAGTTAACGTTAAAGTTTTTCGTTAAAAAAATATAACGTTTACTTTAACGTTAACTTCTTATCTGACTTAAATTTTACGCGCAAAGTCGAAAAAAGTCAATTGTCATATTTCCACAAATAGCCGATTATAAATTTATCTATTTTTTCCAATTGAAAAGAAATCAAAACAAAGTGGAATTCTCCGCGCTGCAGCTGCTGATTTTACTCTTGTCTCTTAATCAGCAGTATGGTACATAAACGGCCCTCCTGACTCCAGCACGGCTTTCGCCTCGGACAGCGAGGGAACCACGCAGAGGGCCATTTTTCTGTATTTTTCCTCCGGCTGTTTCATGTCGGGGACACAGATCACATCAATCCCTGCCCTGTATGCCGCCAGTATTCCCATTTCAGAGTCCTCTATCACATAAGCTTCCTCCGGCCGTACCCCCAATTTCTTGCAGCCATTCAGGAAAATATCCGGGCCGGGTTTGCCATGCACCACTTCATCGCCACAGATGATGTCATCAAAATACGCCTCTATCTCAGCATAGCGCAGGATACGTTCTACTCTTGCTCTGTCACTGGATGTCGCCACCATTGTCAGATACCTGTTCTCCTTTGTAAATCGTAAAATCTCCATCAGGCCAGGCTTCTTCGGAACCCCCTCCGCCGAAAACAGAAATTCCATCCTGTCATGGACGCATTGTATAATCTCTTCCAGGGGAAATGAATCTCCGAAATGTTCCCGCATCATCTTTCTCACCGCTGCCATGGGATGTCCCAGCATGAGCATGTAAAAATCCAGCGTCATCTCATACCCCCTGCTGCGGCACTCTTTCTGATACCCTTCCCAGGTCACTCTTTCACTGTCAATCATCAGTCCGTCCATATCAAATATTACTGCTTTTTTCATTGCCATTCAGCCTCCTTAACCACTGCGCTTTAAAAAAATAACCCTCTGGCCCGATCAAATGCCAAAGGATCATTTTTGAATCAGGTGTTCCTGACGAGCCCGGTGTTATATTACTTCCCTATTTTCTCCTGATATTCCCTGATCAGCTGCTGGCCCAATGCGCCGCCCGGATGGCTGAGCGCAAAATTCTCCCGCTTAAAATCCTTAATCTCGGATACCACGGTAGCAAGCGCATCTCCCGCCGCCAATGCCGCTGTTGAGCTCGAAGTTGGAGCGAGCCCCATATGGTCTACTTCCTTTCCCGCATCTACCAGTATCGCGATGTCAGTCTGCTGTGCCAGCGGCGACTGTTTATCCCTTGTAATAGAGACTGTCTTCGCCCCTATGATCTTCAGCGGCGGAAGCATATTCAGGATCTCCTGTGATTTTCCGCTGTTCGAGATCATAATCACCACATCTTCTTTTGTTATCATCCCCATATCCCCGTGCAGGGATTCACAGCTGTGCACGAAAAATGCCGGCACGCCCAGGCTCGCAAATGATGCTGCGATCTTCTTCCCGATATGGCCCGTCTTACCGAGTCCCGTAATAATCAACCGGCCTTTGCATTCCAGTATTGCTTTTATCGTCTTGGCATAGGCTTCGTCCACCTCGTCAGATACTGCCTTTAAAGCTTCTGCTTCGGCCAGTATTTTTTCTTTTGCTTTACTTACCAGTTCCGCATCTGTATAATTCTTCATTGCTTAATCCTCCTGCTTCCTGTGCAGAGGGGTCAGACCCCTTTGCAATCGGGGTCTGACCCCTTTTGTTTGTATTCGTTTCTATATGATTAATTTGTCACTGCCTTCCCTGCTAATCAGCGGCCGGCTTATAATGTTCTGCCCTTTAAGCGCCTGTCGCGATGCGCATCTGTACTTTCTCCCTGGACGGCATGCGTCCATATGTACAGCCGCCAGACCGCTGTATTACCAGGGATGCCGTTGCGTTTCCGTTTAGTGCAGCCTTATACATATCCTGTTCCTTTACATAAGATGCCATAAATCCGGCGCCGAATGAATCTCCTGCACCGGTAAAGTCCAGGCTTCCGTCCTCTACTTCGCTCTTCGCAGAAAAGGGTTTGATACGGACGAGCTCTTTTTTGCCTTCTTTAAACATTACACCGTTGCCGCCAAGCGTTACCACCACATTTTCAGCCCCTGCATCTGCCAGATACCTGACCGCCTCTTCCGCTGTTCTTCCCGGTATGATAGACTGCAGGTCCTCCTCGCTTGCCTTGATAATGGTACTGTTTTTACATAAGGTGTCAATCACCATTCTCCCATACGTCTCTTCTACAGAGTGACGGATGTCACTCGTTGCGCCTCCGTATCCTCCCAGGTCTACAAAGACTGTTTTATTTCTCTCATAGAGTTTTTTTACAAGATCCAGCTCCACTTCATAGTTCATCGGACAGATTTTAAAATAATCCGCCTCCAGATAATCCTTATGAATATCTTCAAATCCGATATTCGGCGCCGCCTTCTGATACTCTACATATTTAGTGCCGTCATTTCTGTATACCAGCAGGTTTGTTGTCGTATATTCATATGGCAGAATGCCTCTTTTGTCCAGAACATCTATTTCTGAAATAATGTCCTCCATGTCATAGCCATAATAAGTGACAATTCCGACATTTCTTCCCTGCGCCGCCATAACAAGGCTTGAATATGCAGCCGGGCTTCCCAGAACAGGACCAATCGTCCTGTTTGGGAACTGTATGGTTTCTTTGATAATTGTGCCAATTACAACGATATCTAAATTTTTTTCCATTTTTCTTCCCGCCTATCTGTCATTTTAATTTATTTACCAGCGATAAAGTCTTCCAGCATTGCACGGCACTGATCATCCGGATGCTGTACCGGTGGGTGTTTCATGAAGTAGGAGCTTGGCTCTTCGATTGCGCCTGCCATCCCTCTGTCTTTTGCGAGCATACAGCATCTAACAGCGTCAACGCTGATTCCGCCGGAGTTCGGGCTGTCGATTACATCCAGTTTCAGGTTCAGGCTTACAGGAGCCCCGCCAAATTTCTGTCCTTCGATACATATAATCGCGGTCTTCTGGTCACCCTGGTTGTCGACAAAAGCAAATCCGGGAGCAATCGGCACGTCATGCTTCAGAAT
>NZ_WKZK01000035.1:48036-48429 GCF_009680135.1 Eubacterium sp. BIOML-A2 | reverse complement strand
TTTCGCAACGGCATATATAGCCCCAGCACCTCCCCGGCCTCCCTGTCATAAAGCTTGCTCATCCAATCGGCAGGAAAACCCGCCAACCGGGTGGGATCCGAGACCAGGGCAGCGGATGTGGATTGGCTATGCGTGTCTTTTCATCTTCAAGATGCGTATTGAATTATTTTGATACTGGAACCGTATCCCCTTGCTTATGTACACCTACTGGGGACATAAAAGTCCCGCCAATTCTATATCCATACGCTGCCCCCTTTTGAGGCTCCAACTTAGGAACGAATCCTTTTCCTACCGGTCGGATGCACCAGCTCCATGAAGGGATAGCCGAAAACCTCCCGGAGAACATCCATGTCCTTTCAAAAACGCTCAAAGCGAACCTTAGAAATTCTTGGT
>NZ_WKZK01000035.1:0-47964 GCF_009680135.1 Eubacterium sp. BIOML-A2 | reverse complement strand
TTAGAAATTCTTGGTGGGAAACAGCCCTGAAAATGGAGAGATTTTTGGATTCCGAATCCAAAAATCAACTGACCCAGCGCGAGAAATCATCGGATTTCTCGTGATGTGTCAGTGGGGCTCCATTTTCAGGGCTGTTTCACGCCTAGAATTTCTTAGGTCCGCGGCCGCGTTTTTGAAAGGACATGGATGTTCTCCGGGAGGTTTTCGGCTTTCCCTTTATGGAGCGTCCCCCATCCGCGCCGAAACTAAAGCTCGTCGCTAAATCCCGATGGGGGTTTCAAGAACTTCTTGTTTATGGTACAATATTAAAATATTGTTTCAGGATGACACTACATCTGAAGAAAGGAATACACCATGGCATTTGATGGAATTACCGTGGCCTCTCTGGTCCACGAATTGAAAGAACAGCTGCTCAATGGAAGGATCACCAAAATTGCCCAGCCCGAGACGGACGAACTGCTTCTCACTATTAAGACACCGTCAGGACAGAAAAGGTTGTGTATATCTGCTAGCGCCTCCCTTCCCCTCATATATCTGACGGAGTCCACCAAACCCAGTCCTATGACCGCTCCGAATTTCTGTATGCTCCTGAGAAAGCATATCAGTAATGGGCGGATCGTTGATATTTACCAGCCAAAGCTGGAGCGTATTATTCACTTTACGATTGAACATCTGGATGAACTGGGTGATCTTTGCAGAAAAGATCTCGTCGTAGAGATTATGGGAAAACACAGTAATATTATCTTCTGTAACAATGAGGGCATGATCATCGACAGTATCAAACATGTCTCTGCACAGATGAGTTCGGTGCGCGAAGTGCTTCCGGGGAGGGAATATTTTGTCCCGGATACCATGGACAAGTCGGATCCTTTGTCCACGGTTGAATCTGCTTTTATCGAAAAGATTACGGCGAAGCCCCTGCCCCTGGCAAAAGCTATTTATACCGCCTTTACAGGGGTCAGCCCGGCGGCCGCCACAGAGATCTGCTATTTATCCGGTATGGACTCTTCTGCCTCTTTGGATGACCAAAGCGGAGAGACCCTGCGGAAATTATATGAGCAGTTTTCTATTTACTTTTCTTATGTAAAGGAAGGCTGCTTTACTCCTGCTATCTATTACGACGGCCAGGAACCGAAAGAGTTCTCTGCTCTGCCTATGGCCCATTTTGGAGCATATACCCGGAAAGATTTCACTTCTATGTCCCAGGTGCTGGAGACCTATTATTCTTCTAAAAATACTCTGACCCGCATCCGGCAGAAATCAGCCGATCTGAGGCATATTGTACAGACGGCCCTGGATCGCAGCCGTAAAAAGTGCGATCTGCAGCTCCGGCAGCTGGACGATACAAAGAACCGCGAAAAGTACAGGTTTTACGGGGAGCTGATTCATACTTATGGATACAATCTGGAGGAAGGGGCCCGGCAGCTTGAAGCGCTGAACTACTATACCAATGAGATGGTCACCATTCCTCTGGATGCTGCAAAAACACCCCAGGAGAATGCCCAGCGCTATTTTGATAAATATAATAAGCAGAAAAGGACTTTTGAGGCGCTCTCCAAGTTCGTCCAGGAGACACAGGACGATATCGCTTATTTGGATTCTGTAAGCACAGCCCTGGATATTGCCCGTACGGAGGAAGATCTTGCGGAGATTAAGGAAGAACTGATCGGTTCCGGCTATATGCGCAGGAAGTTTACAAAAAAGAAGGTCAAGATTAAAAATGCGCCGCTGCATTATCTTTCCAGCGACGGATTCCATATGTATGTGGGGAAAAATAATTTTCAGAATGATGAACTCACTTTCGGCTTTGCTGTGGGCAATGACTGGTGGTTCCACGTCAAAGATGCCCCTGGGTCCCATGTCATAGTTAAGTCAAACGGCGCGGAACTTCCCGACAGAACCTTTGAGGAGGCCGGTAGGCTCGCTGCTTATTACTCGAAGGCACGGGGTGGAGAAAAGGTAGAAATTGACTATGTTGAAAAAAAGCATGTGAAGAAGCCCAAGGGTGCCAAGCCAGGATTTGTAGTCTATTATACCAACTACTCACTGATCATTGACAGCGATATCTCCCAAATTCAGGAGCTTTAGGCAGTACGCCCCTGAGAAGCAGGCATATGTTCTTTGGTTCAGATAATGGGGCGTGTATGAAATATCTCAATCGCACACGATCCGGTAAGGCAAAACTGCCCTGACCGAACGGAAAACTGACGCGGATCACCGTCAGCCTTCCACCCAGTCAGGGCTTATTCTTTTTTTATTTTGTATTCTTAATAATCAAAAATCTTCTGTATCTGACACATATTCAGACTATCTATCCTGCCTGGCTGCACACCTGCTGTACTTCCTGAGGCACTTCGATCTTTTCCACCTGATTGAATCCCGTATACGAAAGCTTGATTGTGAAGTCATTTACATTTGTGCTTTTATTATATTTATCATACAGATCATTCATAACGTCCGTCATGTCTACGATAATCCGTGCAGGGAGCATTTCTTCTTTATATATATCGATCGTAATTGGAACCGAAAGTCCTGAGATTGCATCTTCTTCGGGGAGTTCTACCAAGCCAAAGGCTCTCATCATGTCCAGGCCCATAAACTTTAAGAGCTCTTCACCGCTGATATCTCCATACATCTCATAACATTCTTTCTCTTCCACCTGAATCGTTTCCTTAGCTATATGAAAGGATTCGATGGAATCTCCGGCCTCCTGGAACAGATTTCCGTTAAATGTGCTCTTTTGGGAACCAGCCGCCGCTTCCCTGCTCCACTGCCCATACATACTGCTGTATGTGACAAATTCATCCCCTTCCGTCACCTGATAGATCTCCATATCGCTTGCTACCTGCGTGCCGCTGAAATTCACTTCCGCCGACCCTTTCGCATGTCCGGCTTTCGGCTTTGTTGTATTCTCCATCTCCATGTCCATTGAGATTTTTGTTAAATCAAGCACATCTTCCAGCTCAATATCCATCTCCAATGAATTGGAGACTGATTTTACTTCCGCAAGGTTTTCTGTGACTGCTGACATCATCTTTTTCGGCGTCAGTTTCCCGCTGCATCCGGTCACCGTGCCAATACAAACTGCCAGCATTGCCAGTGCGGATACCGTGTATTTTATCCTTTTATTCATGAATTACCTTTCTTTATTCCTGCCCAAGCAGATAATCGATAAACTGCTGCGCTGTCCTTCCTGACAGGCCGCCGTGGGTAAGTTCCCACTGATTTGCCTGAAGAAGCAGTTCATCTTCCGGCATGGCAATCTGATTTTGTTTTGCCAGCTCTTTTACAATCTGCTGATATTCTTTTTTATCGGGAGACCCAAAATAAATTGTCACACCGAATCTTGCGACGAGAGACAGCTTTTCCTGCACCGTATCATTGGTATGCAGTTCCTCATCCCTGTCCGCCTTATCCTTAAATGTTTCGCGCACCAGATGGCGACGGTTTGAGGTGGCGTAAATCAGCACATTATTAGGCTTTTTCTCCAGACCGCCCTCAATGACTGCTTTCAGATACTTATACTCAATCTCAAATTCTTCAAAAGACAAATCATCCATGTATATGATGAATTTATAATTTCTATTTTTAATCTGCGCGATCACGCCGTTCAAATCCTGGAACTGGTGTTTGTAAACTTCAATCATACGCAGGCCCTGTCCATAGTACTGATTCAGTATGGCTTTGATGGAGGAAGACTTGCCGGTTCCGGCATCCCCGTAAAGAAGGCAGTTATTGGCTCTCCGCCCTTCTACAAAGGCTTTCGTATTATCAATCAGTTTTTTCTTTGCAATCTCATAACCCACAAGGTCGTCCAAATGGACATGAGCGATATTGGTGATCGGTACAATCTGCACTCCAGTCTCCTCCGGGTGCTCCACCCGGAAAGCTTTATGAAGTCCCAGCTTCCCAACACCGAATTCTTTATAAAACTGCGTCAGGATCTCCTGGAAAGCTTCCACATCCCCCGCATTCCCCAGGGCGTGACCCAGTCCGCAGATCCTGTCGCGGATCCGCTTGTTAAAAACCTTGCTGTGCTCATTGATATTCTGATAATTCTCCAGGATAGTGAAGCATTTGACATCCAGTTCTTCTTCCATTTTATCGAAATCGTAATCAAACAGCTCTTTAAATACTCCGAAATCATGTTTAGCGATCTCGTTGATACTTCCGCTCACCGGCCCGACGATTTCACAAGACGTACTGTACGCATTTTCATCGCTGGCCAGAAGAAATGCCAGGTATGTATGCCACAGATTGCCCTCGAACCCATGGCTCGCTGAAAGCTCCAGCAGGGCATTCATGCACTCGAAAAACAGGCTCCTCAGATCTTCTCTGTTATAATATTCATTATGAAAATTCTCCATAAGAAAGGTCATATCCTGCAGGATCTCTCCATATTCCATATTCTTATACAGCATTAATTCATTTGTCCGCATTGCATCTTCCTCTTTATATTCTAATAATTACCAAGAATCTTCAGATTTCTGGCCTCTTCTCTTAAACCCCTGATTGCATTTTTGACCGCAGGCTGAGCCATGTTGCCCTCGAAGTCTACAAAGAAACGGTACTCCCAGTTTTTGCCCTCCACCGGACGGGATTCGATTCTGGTCATATTCAGGTCATTATATATAAAATGGGACAGTATACGGTACAATGATCCGCTTTTGTGAGGCACTTCAAAACAAATGCTGATCTTGGAAGCGTCCTGCAGGAAAATCTTTTGATTGGTCACCACAATAAATCTGGTAGAGTTGTTCGGCTCATCGTTGATGTTGTCCTGTAAGACGGACAGCCCGTGCACTTTTGCGGCATATGCGCTGCACACCGCGGCCTGTGTCCTGTCCTGATCCTCTAATATCTTCTTGGCGGCAATGGCTGTATTCACAACGCTGATTTGCTGCCAATTACTATGCTCGTCCAGGAAACGTGAGGTCTGCATCAGCGCCTCCGCCTTGGAATAAACCCTCTCCAGCTGGTTTAAGCTGGTCCCGGGAAGTCCCGACAGCGTATGGGTAATGGGGATGATCGTCTCCCCAACGATAAAGTTTTCAAATTCCACCAAAAGGTCGTACATCTCATTAACGGCCCCTGCAGAAGAATTTTCGATTGGAAGCACGGCATAATCTGCCGACCCTTCCTCGATTGCCTCCATGGCCTCACGGAACGTCCTGACATGAAATCCGTTGCAGTTTTCTCCAAAGTAATGCTGCATTGCGGCCTGGCTGTAAGCTCCCTCTACTCCCTGAAATACCACTCTTGCATTCTGCCCTTCCAGTGATTCCACCTCGATAAACGGCAGTCTGCCCAGGGCCCCGGCCTCCACCAGCAGCTGATACTGGAGTTTCCGGCTCATGGACATGAGCTGTTCAAACAGTTCCTGGATCCCTTTTTTATTGAAATCACCCGTCACCTTGCCGGAGACATCTGTCAGCTTCTCCTTCTCACGCTGCTTATCAAAGACCTTTCTCCCTGTATTTACCTTCAGTTCGCCGACTTCCTTACACACCTGCATCCTGTTTTCATATAGCTTTACAAGCTGGTCGTCAATCTCATCCAACTGCCGCCTCAGTTCTTCCAATGTTGCCATTTTTACTTCTCCTTTGCACAAACTAAGAAACATTATAATACATTTCACGTATAAAATCTACGTTTCTTAAACATACTTTTCATTATGAAGAATAAATTTATTATCTGCGGCACCCTGGGCTGGTGCATGGAAATCATTTTTACGGCCCTCCACTCCTTTAAAAAGAGAGAATTTACGCTCATCGGACGCACCTCCATCTGGATGTTCCCCATTTACGGCGCGGCATGCCTTCTCACTCCTGTCTGCCGGCTGTTAAAGGGGAAAAATCCCCTTCTGAGAGGCGGCGTCTACACCTGCTGTATTTTCTTCGGCGAGTTTCTCTCCGGCAGCTTTCTGAAAAGGCACCATGCGTGTCCCTGGGATTACAGCAAAGCAAAATACAATTTAAAGGGCATCATCCGATTTGATTATGCTCCCCTGTGGTTCGGCGCCGGCCTCCTGTTTGAGAAAATCCTGCGATGAACCGCCAGAGCTCTCTGTTACGGATTACCTCCTGCCGGGACGAACAGGAGCACTCCCTTTCAAAATTCCTGTTGAAAATCAGCCTGTTTTAGTATATGATTAGTTGAAGAGAATTTTGAATAGGGAGGTTTACAAATGAACACTATTGAATGTATTAAGGGTCGAAGAAGCATCCGCCGGTATAAGCCGGATCCCATTGACCATTCTTTGATTGATTCTATTGTTTCTGCAGCATCTTATTCTCCTTCCTGGAAAAACACCCAGATTACCCGTTATATTGCAATTGAAGATTCTTCCGTTATTGAAAAAGTCACAGCTGATTTTACGTTTGAGCACAATGCCAATATTATCCGGCAGGCGCCCATGCTAATTGCGGTTACTTTTCTGAAAGGAAGATCCGGTTTTGAACGCGATGGTTCCTATACTACGAAAAAAGGAGACCGATGGCAGATGTTTGACGCCGGAATCGCCACCCAGTCTTTCTGCCTGGCTGCAAAGGAGTACGGACTTGGCACCGTTATTATGGGAATTTTCGACGAAGACGGTATTTCCGGGCTTCTGGAGCTGCCTGAGGATCAGGAACTAGCCGCATTGATTGCCATCGGCTGGCCTGCCGATGAGCCGGAAGCGCCCACACGTAAATCTGTAGAAGATTTACTGCAATACAGATAGATTAAGAATGCCCCTATTCGGCATATAAGGAGGTTATTTATGAGACACTTAATGAGTCCTCTGGATTTTTCCATTGAGGAGCTGGACGAACTGCTTAGCCTGGCACAGGATATTGAGGCACATCCGGACAAATATGCCCATGCCTGCGACGGGAAAAAGCTTGCGACTTTATTTTACGAACCAAGTACACGTACAAGACTGAGCCATGAGGCGGCTATGCTGAATCTTGGCGGCAGTATCATGGGATTTTCATCCGCCGAATCAAGCTCGGCTGCGAAGGGGGAGAGCGTATCCGATACCATCAGAACGATCTCCTGTTATGCGGATATATGCGCCATGCGTCATCCGAAGGAAGGCGCTCCAATGGTTGCCTGCCAGCATTCTTCGATCCCGGTAATCAACGCCGGTGACGGAGGACATCAGCATCCGACGCAGACTCTTACTGACCTGCTTACGATCTTAAACGTAAAAGGACGTCTGAACAACATGACAATAGGACTCTGCGGGGACTTAAAGTTCGGCCGTACCGTCCACTCCCTGATTCATGCATTAGTGCGTTATGAAGGAATCCGATTTATTCTGATTTCCCCTGAAGAATTACGTCTGCCCGATTACATGCGCCATGATGTGCTGGACAAGCAGAATATTCCTTATCAGGAAGTAGTCCGCCTGGATGATGCGATTCCCAAACTGGATATCCTTTACATGACCAGGGTTCAGAAAGAGCGTTTCTTCAATGAAGAAGACTACGTACGCATGAAAGATTTCTATATACTGGATAAGAAAAAGATGCGTCTCGCACCGGAAGACATGTATGTACTTCATCCGCTCCCAAGAGTAAATGAGATATCTGTTGAGGTGGATGACGATCCAAGGGCTGCCTATTTCAGGCAGATGCAGTACGGAGTTTACGTGCGTATGGCGCTAATACTCACTCTGCTGGACATCCATGTGGATTAAAAGGAGGAGGATATCACTATGGTTAAAAATACTTTAAATGTCGGCCGCATTTCAGAAGGCTTTGTGCTCGACCATATCGAAGCCGGCAAAAGCATGGAAATATACAAATACTTACATCTCGATAAGCTCGACTGCTGTGTTGCCATCATCAAAAATGCAAAGAGCAGCAAGATGGGCAAAAAAGACATTATGAAAATCGAATGCCCGATCGACTTTATGGACCTGGACATTCTGGGCTTTATCGATCACAACATCACGGTCAACATCGTTCAGAACGAGGAAATTGTAGACAAAAAGCGCCTGACACTTCCAAAAGAGATCCGGAATGTCATCCGTTGCAGAAACCCGCGCTGTATCACCTCGATCGAGCAGGGGCTGGATCACGTCTTCGTCCTCACGGATGAAGAAAAACAAATCTACCGCTGTAAGTACTGCGAAGAAAAATACACAGAGAATCAGTAAAAAGACGCAAAGGGGTCTGACCCCTTTGCGTCCCTTATTCAGAATATTCCAACAACTTGTTTATATATTCTTTTTTGCAAAAATCGTATGAATGAGCCAGCATTTCTGCCATCATCTGCTCTTCTTCTGTTTTATCGGCTTTTTTGTTCATCATCCCGGTGAACATCTTCATCATCACTTTGTACTTCAAGCTCATTTTCTCGTAGTTTAGACCGGACTGGAAATAGAATGCCGGAATCTTCTTTTTTTCCTCTGCTGTAAAATTAGCATCCATTGCCCCCTTTATGATCTCTTCTGCCTCCATCGGGGTGGCGCCGGTGCCGAATACAATCAGTCTCAAATCCGGATAGTTTTTCATTTGCTCTTTGATCTTTTTTAACCCTTTGATCTTCCCTGCATAAAAGCCTCCCCCATAGATTATCGTCTGGTAGTCCTCTGGCTTCCTGCTCTTCCACTCTTTTATGTCCATGGCTTCACATTTTAATGTCTCCGCGATCCATCCTGCATATTTTTTTGAAAATCCGGTTTCTGATGTATAAACGACTACTTTATCTTTTCCCTTATTTATGTCCATGTCTATCCTCCACATAATTTTCTATCTCTGAAATATTCTCCTGCAGTTTCATGATTCCCTGATATAACACACTTGTTTCATTATCTGAAAAGCCACGAAATAAAAGTTTCAATACGCCTTGCTGCATTTCTCCGACACGATCCGTATATGCTTTCACTTTCTCATCCAAAACTACGCATACGGCCCTGGAATCACCCTCCCGCCGCTCTAATCTGAGAAATCCTTTCTGCTCAAGGGAGTGGGCAATTTTTTTGACATTCTGCCTGGAACACCCCATCAGCCGGCCCAGATCGGTGAGCGACATGGGGTTTTCTGTGGTTCCTGCCATCGCCAGAAGCAGCCACTGCTTCATAGTGATTTCCTCGTCCAGTTTATCACAGGCTGTCTGCAGGCGGTTTTGTATGATGAAAATGCTTGCAAAGATCCCCTGCCTTCTCATGATTTCACTATCCGCATATTCCTCTATTAATTGTTTTAATTGCATTTTTATCTCCTCTAAAAAGCGCAACAAGTTACTATTATAGTATAGTAACTTGTTGCGCTTTTGTCAACTAGTATATCGTAAAATAAGTAACTGGCTCATAAGCTGAGATAAATTTTCGAGAGTGCTGCTCCACAAACACAGGCGTAGTGGGCTACGCTGAGGCTTGGGGAGCAGTGCTATCGGAAAATCAGGCCAGCGAAACAGTAAGGTATTTATTCTATGTTCCTTTATATGGGCGGCTCAACCTTAATCTTTACAAGTTCATTGGCCTTCACCAGCAGATTGTCTTTGTACTGGCGGTTGTGATATTTTTGTATCTGTGTCTTTGTTATCCCCATCTGCTTTGCCACTTGCCCCGGTCCGGCTCCGTATGCAAACATGGACGTACCGCATGTGGTGCGGATCTTTTCTGCACTGTAAGCAGGAATCCCAGCCTTCTGTGTATATTTTTTCAACATCCGGCAGATATACATTTTATTTAAGGGGCCTCCGTTTCTGTTATAAAACAAATATTCCACCGGCTTCCTCTCATTTATATAGCGTTCTAGTATAACCGCCGCGTCTTCCGGAATATAGCATACAGTCTCTCTTCCCTCAATATATGCAAACGTTCCATTATCATAAACTGCCAGGCTGTCCGGCTTCAGGGACGCGATTTCATTGGAAGACAATCCGGCTCTGTGGATCAAGGATATCATTGTGTAGGCCATCAGATCCTCCTGCACAGCCTGATAGAGCGCATCCATATCTTCTACAGGAACCGAATGGACGAACTTCTCCTGTTGTCTTAGTTTCTTCAGCCAAGGGAAAAAATAATCTTCAAACGCTCCAGGCAGTCCGAACTCTTCTTTATGATCTGCGGCATACGCAGCAAAAGAATGAAGCTCCCAGAACTTTTTGCTCAAGGTACTCATACTCAGCTTACCTGCCGCTTCTTTTTGGCGCATATTTTTATAATACAGCTCGACGTCCTTGCTGCTCATATGAAAGAAATCTGTCATGCGTACATTCTCAAATTCCAAGATCTCCTTCAAATATGCCAATGCAGTATCCTGATTCTTAAAGTGTTTTGCAAATTCTATCCAGACAGCTTGTTCTGCTATCTTGGTTGTCAGATCTGGCATGCCATCCCTCCCTCTTCCTTGTTTGTAACCGCGAAGCGGAATCTTACTTACGTTACCAGTATAATTCCTACTGTAACATAATGCAATGCTTTTTTTGCAAAAATTTCCGAATTCAGTTGTGCCCCGGCTTTCATGTTAAATCTCAAGTTAAATAAAAAACCAGGAAAAAAGTACCTGACCAGATACTTTCATCCTGATTGAAAAACTTCATAAATCTTCTGTCCCGGAAATCCTTTCGGTTCCGATTCACTTCTTGGCTTAACAGCTCTCTGCTATTTTATAAATCAGCGATTCCGTATCTTCCCAGCCCAGACAAGGGTCTGTGATGGATTTTCCGTATTCCCTGTCGCATTCTATACTCTGGCATCCCTCCTGAAGGTAACTCTCAATCATGACACCCTTGATCAGTTTCTTCAGATCAGGATTGTAATTTCGGCTGTGCATCACTTCGCTTACGATTCTGATCTGCTCTTTGAACTGTTTATTTGAATTTGAATGGTTCGCATCGATCACTGCGGCAGGATTCTGGAGATCCTTTTTCCCATACATATCCAGCAGCCTCACGAGATCTTCATAATGGTAGTTGGGAATGCATGTGCCATATTTGTCAACGCCGCCCCTTAAAATCACGTGGGCAAGGTCATTTCCATCTGTTGTAACGTCCATTCCCCGATAGATAAAGTTGTGGGAATTCTGTGCGGCAATTACGGAATTCAGCATAACAGAAAAATCACCGCTGGTTGGATTTTTCATTCCAATCGGAATGTCCATACCGCTGGCCGTCAGACGGTGCTGCTGGTTCTCGACAGAACGGGCTCCGATTGCCTCGTAAGATAAAATATCGTCCAGGTAGCTCCTGTTTTCCGGGTACAGCATCTCATCGGCTGCAGTCAGACCGCTCTCTTCTATTGTCCTGATATGCATTTTCCGGATCGCGATGATTCCCGCAAGAAGATCCGGCGCTTGGTCAGGCTCCGGCTGATGAAGCATTCCCTTGTACCCTTCTCCCGTCGTCCTTGGCTTGTTGGTATAAACCCGCGGGATCAGCACCAGCCTGTCTGAAACTCTTTCATTGACCCGGGACAGCCTGCGCACATATTCGCATACCGCATCTTCATTGTCCGCTGAACAGGGGCCAGCCAGGACAAGAAATTTATCTGATTTTCCGGTGAATACATCGCGGATTTCCTGGTCTCTCTTTTTCTTCAACGCTATGATCTTGTCTGACAGCGGATATTCCGCCTTTAAATCTGCCGGCAGCGGCAGCTCCGCATTTACTTTCATTCCCATTTCACTACCTGCTTTCTTATGGTATCTGTTTTCATTGTTCCTTGCGCGTGTTTAAAAAAGAAATGACGCCTGTAATAGAACGGCGCCATGACTTACTTCCAATTCCTGTACGGCATATCATTTCCGTCAGCCGTTATCATTCCTCTGATTCACATTATCGTTGCAACTTATATCAATACTGTGGTTAAGCAAGACGATAAGCCGGGTTATGTCGTTGGACAATCATCTATCTAGGCCTGATGTCGCCACCAGGCTCGAGCGACCTACCTAAAGCGTGACGGGCCGCCACGTGGCTTTTATTCGGTCTTGCTTCGGATGGGGTTTACATGTGCCCTCTCTGTTACCAGCGAGGCGGTAGTCTCTTACACTGCCTTTCCACCCTTACCGGGTTTCCCCGGCGGTTTATTTCTGTTGCACTGGCCTTGGAGTCACCTCCACCGGACGTTATCCGGCATCCTGCCCTGTGAAGCCCGGACTTTCCTCGTCTGCAGCTTTTCAGCTCCCGCAGCCGCGATTGTCTGTCTTACTTAACACAGTTGTATATTATACTATGGATTTTGATATATGTCCAGAATCTATCCTATAAAAATTTCTGCAGCTAAAGCCCTTCATCCACGATCAGGCCGCTGCCGTCTGCTGCCGTAGTGGCCAGTTCATCGCAGCGTTCATTTTGCGGATGTCCGTCATGTCCTTTTACCCAGTGGAATGTCACTCTATGCTGCGATTTTGCTGCCAGAAGCCGTTTCCATAAATCCACATTTTTTACGGGTTCGTTCTTGCCTCTCTTCCAGCCTTTTTTGAGCCAGCTGTCTACCCAGTGCTGGTTAAAAGCATCCACCACATATTTTGAATCGGAATAAACCTCCACAATACATGGCCTGTTGAGCGCTTCCAGTCCGCTGATCACGGCCATCAGCTCCATCCGGTTGTTTGTAGTCTTTACATACCCCTGAGACAGTTCCTTTGTGTGCAAAACCCCCTTGCTGTCCACATATTCCAGGACGGCTCCATAGCCCCCCGGACCGTCCGGGTTTCCTCTTGCGGCACCGTCTGTAAATAATTTAACCTGCATAATTTCCTATCACTCCATATTTTAGTCTGTTCTTCTGATCTGCCTTCCTTTCGAAGGTTTCTCCTGCTGCATACTATTCCTGACACTTCCCTTAGAGGACCTGCCCGCCTTTTTCCAGTTCAAACACCTGTCCTTCTTTTTCAATCCGGTGTATTTTATCTGCATATTCTCCGGCATTCTTTTCCAGCGCAAGACGGTCAAATATCCCGTAATTGCCCCAGAAATGCATGGGAAATACGGCCCTGGTCTCTGTACGTTTCATAAAGCAGTCCAGCCCCCAATAATACTGCTCCCCAAGCCTGGGGTCAACCGGCACAAACGCAACATCAATCCTAACACCATGCAGCTTATTGATCTCATGCTGATAATTCCGCCGCATCATGGTATTGTAAGCCTTACTTTCTTCCTCCCAATGCCACCAGTTAAGATCTCCGGCATGATATAGAATCCTCCCGTCATACTCCACCAGAAATGCAACGCCTTCATCCGTAGAACGAAGCGTACGAATCTTGCAGCCATCCAAATTCCGCTCTTCATTAGGGCCTATATGCATAACATCCCCGCCCCCATCGGGCTCGGCATCGTTGGACAGGATAAAGTAAACATCCGGCAGATACTCCCTCAGTTTAAAAATATCTTTTTTAAAATGATCGTAATGGGCATGACTGACAAAAACATAAAACTTTTTCCCCGTATTCAGCTCGGGCAGATCTCCTTTGTAATAATCGAACAATAAATATGCTGTTTCCAGCTCCACTAGAAATCCACTGTGGCTTAAATATGTAATCCGCATCATAAACTCAGCATCTCCACAACATGTACTAATTCCGGCAGGATGTACTCCAGGCTCTCCTTTGCCGACTTTGCCCCCTCCGGCAGATTTACCATCAGCGTATGGTTCCGAATCCCCGCCGCTGAGCGGTCCAGAATCGCTTTTTTCGAATACCGTATATTATAAGCGCGGATCGCCTCGGGAATTCCCGGAAGAAGCCTCTCTGAGACTTCTATCACCACGTCCGGCGCACAATCTCTTTTCCGTATTCCCGTTGCCCCGGTAGTCAAAATCAACTCCACTGCCCCCGTGTCTGCCAGCCTCTTCAGTACTGCCAGCGCCACCTTCTTATCCTCCGGCAGGACTCCCGACGCCTTCACCTCAAACCCTACCTGCTCCAACATGCGTTTCAATGCAGTGGCTGCGGCGCTGTCCTTTTTTGCTTTATATAAACCTGTATTTAACGTAAAAATTGCTGCTTTCATCTATAAGTACTCCTTTCCATAGGGGTCTGACCCCTTTGCTGTCCGTTTTCTGAATATTCGCAAAATAAAGAGAATGGTTTTTACCATTCTCTTTATTATACGTGCATTTCTTCTGTTAAGCAACATTTTTTCCTTTGTTATTTCTCTTGTTATTTCTCATCATCTCTTAACATCTGCCATCAATTATCTGATAATTACCCCAAAATGCGCCGTGCAGATTCGTTTGCCCTTGCAAATATTTCTTCTTTTGTTGAGTCCAGGTAATATTTTCCATCTTCGTAAAGTACTTTTCCCGCTACCATAGTAAGCTTCACGTTCTGTTTACTTCCGCTATAGACCAGATTCTTCTCCAGATTCTGGATCGGCTGCATGTTTGGCTGCTGAAGGTCAATGAGGATCAGATCGGCCTTCTTGCCTTCTGCTATAATATCACACTCCGGCAGTCCCATCGCATGTGCGCCGTTTACTGTAGCCATCTTCAGAACTTCCAGGGCAGGAACGACTTCCGCATCATCACAGAGCACCTTCTGAAGCCCCGTTGTAAGGAACATTTCACGGAACATATCCAAGCAGTTGTTGCTCGCCGGCCCATCCGTACCTATGGCTACCGGAATATTCATGTCCAGATACCGTTTTACCGGTGCAATGCCGCTTGCCAGTTTCAAATTGGATGCAGGGTTCGTCACGATATAAAGCCCACGCTCTTTCACAATGTCAAAATCAGCGTCATCCAGGTGTACGCCATGAAACAGCCCGCCGCCGTGCGCAAACAACCCCAGCGAATCCATATAGGCCACAGGCGTCATGCCTGTCCTGCTGCGGCAGTCCTCCACTTCTCTTTTCGTCTCTGAACAATGTACATAAACCGGAATCTTGTACTTTTCGGAAAGCCCTGCCAGCCCCTCCATCATCTCCCGGCCGGTCGTATACTCCGCATGAAATCCCAACTGATAGGAAACCAGCCTGTCCGGATCCTGATTATATCGCTTATAGTCCGCCTCTACCTCTTCCAGCGTCCCGCCGAAATCGTTGATGCTCTCACAGATCACCGTTCTGAATCCTGTATCTACTGCCGCGCGTTCTCCAGCCGGTTTATTGATATACATATCAAAAATAGAAGTAATACCGCTGGTCAGATATTCCATAATTGCCAGCTTATTGAGCCAGTAAATATCTTCGCCCGTCAGCTTGGCCTCTGCCGGAAATACCCTGGTGTTCAGCCATTCATCCAGCTTCATATCGTCCGCATGTGAACGCAGAAATGTCATGGCAGAATGCGTATGTGCATTTTTAAAACCGGGCATCAAAAGATTCCCCTGACCGTCAATCTCCCTGTCCCATGTTTCCTTTGCATCCAGAACAACCGGCCCTGCATAGGCAATCTTATCGCCCTTCACCCATACCTCACCTCTGAAAATGCCTTTTCCTGCTTCCATCGTCAGAATTCTCACATTATAAATTCGAATATTCATATCCTTATCCCTCTTATCTGAAATTTTTCCATCCAATATCTTCTTAATATCCGCTTCACTGGAACCATGTTATATTTTTTCGATTATCTTCGTTACCAGCCGTTCAAACTCCTCGGAGCGCTTGTCCGCCACAGCCTGCACATCCAGATGGCTCAGTTCTTCCCCTGTAATGCCACACGCCATATTTGAAATACAGGAAATCCCACACACCCGCACACCGGCATGGCGCGCAGTAATCGCTTCGCAGGCAGTGCTCATACCGACCGCATCTGCCCCTATGGCCGCAAACATCCTGATCTCAGCAGGACTCTCAAAATTCGGTCCCGAAGACTGCACATAAACCCCTTCCTGAATCTGTATCTTCTCCTCTTCGGCCGTGGCCCGGATGACTTCCATCAGCTCCACATCGTAAATGTGTGTCATATCCGGAAACCGGGTTCCCAGCTCCGCCACATTCTCTCCGATCAAAGGCGAAGGCACAAAATTCGAAATCTGATCCGTAATCATCATAAAATCCCCAACATGGAAGGACCGGTTGATCCCGCCCGAAGCATTCGTGAGAAACAAAACCTCAATCCCCATCATCTTCATCAGCCTGACTGGAAGCACAACATCTTCGATCGAATACCCTTCATAGTAGTGCACCCGTCCCTTCATAACAACAACCGGCACCGTTCCAATATACCCCAGCAGAAACCTCCCGTCATGCCCCTCCACCGTGGACACCGGGAATCCCGGGATATCTCCGTACGGAATCTCACACTCCACCTGCATATTTCTGGCATAATTGCCCAGCCCGGAGCCAAGAATCAATCCCACACGCGGCTTAAATGCTGTTACGGACTGATAGTACTCATAACACTTCATCACCTTTTCAAATTGTCTGCTCATAACGACTCTCCTCATCATTAATCCAAAATAAATACCTGAAAATATTATACCCCGTCCCCCCAAATCCCACAAGAGGAATTTTGGGGAGCTGGACGGCGGAGAAGGCGGTACGCCAGCGGAGAGAGGGACTTCCGAAGGGCAGGAGAACAGGAAGGGGCCCTATCGGGATGCAGTCCATTTGCTAAGAACGGCTAAATGGAAATCCTGCCGGATGTTGAGGCATCAGAGGCATTCACTGCATAATCTTGATGATTATGCAGCTCAGGCCTCTTTGAAATCGGCTTTGTGAGCCGATTTCAGCCTCAACATCCGGCAGGATTTCCATTAAGCCGTTCTAACGCGCATTCTATGCATCCCGATAGGGCCCCTTCTTGTTCTCCTGCCCTTCGGAAGTCCCTCTCCCGCTGGCTATGTGCTTCAAGGCGCGGGGTTAGCTCCACGGGAGGGAATTCTGACGGTAGCAGCGGATTGAGCTGGATATGCGGGTAATAATGCCTCAAGCAAGAATCTTGCTGTCCGCATATCCAGCTCAACGTCCCCAGCCAACTTCCCCCACAAATCCAGTCTGATCCACTGCCCCCGCCTCATGCCCCACGAGGCGGGAAAATCAGTGGTTGGATGAATGTAGCTGTATGGAATAGTAACAGGGCTCTTTTGGATGCGTGTTTCGGGGATTACTGTCCCTTCATCAAAATGAAAGCCGGCATATGAACTTTCCGCAGGACCACCAGTCCTGCGGAAAAGACGACTTATACGGGAATGCATCTTGCATTCCCGTGTTTGTCGTCGGTGTTCATCATGCCGGCTTTCATTTTGATTAGGGACAGTTATCCCCGAAACCCGTATCCAAAAGAGCCCTGTTACGATTCCATACAGCGGCCCCCTTCCTCCACTAACCTCTCCCAGCCATCATATGATAATGCAGACAAGTCCTCCGTTGCTGTCGTTGACTATTTTCTGCATGGTATCCTGCAGTTTTGCCTGGCTTTCGTCGTTGATCATGGTGATTTTGTTACGCATTCCGTCCATGACCAGTTCTTCGATCGATTTTCCGAAGATGTTGGTTCCCCATACGCCCTCGGGGGTCTCGCTTTCTGCTTTGATGTATTCTACCAGATCCTGGGCCTGTTTTTCATTTCCTACAATCGGCGCAATCTCTGTCTCTATGTTGGCTCTTATCATATGGATCGATGGTGCTTCCGAGTGGATCTTCACTCCGTACTTATTGCCCTGCTTGATGATCTGCGGCTCATCCAGTGCAATTTCCTCTTTCTTCGGGCTGACCACCCCGTATCCCTTCATTTTTACGTCTGCAAATGCGTCTTTGATCTGCGTGTACTCTTCTTTCATGGCAGCCAGTTCTTTCATGGCCGAGATCAGTTCATACTCGCCCTTGATGTCTGTGCCTGTCAGCTCGCTGAGTACCTCATAATAATATTGTTCTGCAAAGCCGATCCGTATCTTGACCCTTCCGGTATCCATCTCGATCTTTTCTACATTCACCTGGTCTATGTAGGGGCTATCCGTCTGCGGGGCTTTGCTGGCCGCACTGCGGATATCTTTCATCTCTCCCATAACAGACTTTACATTCTGAAGCAGATCTGCCTTGATCCGATGTTCTCTTGAAAGCATTTCCACCCATTTGGGAATGTAGAACTCCACTTCTGCTATCGGGAACTCGTACAGCACCTGGCGCATAATGTTGTGGATATCCTCTGTCCGAAGCTGCTCACAGTTGGCAGGCAGCACGGATACCCCGTATTTTTCCTCCAGCTCTTCTTTCAGTGCTTTCGCCTCATCTGTATAAGGCTTCTGCGTATTCAGCAATATGATAAATGGTTTGCCGATCGATTGGAGCTCCTTAATTGTCTTTTCTTCTGCCGCTATGTAGTTTTCTCTCGGAAGATCACCGATGCTCCCGTCCGTTGTAACCACAATACCGATCGTCGCATGATCGTGGATTACTTTTTGTGTACCTATGGCTGCCGCTTTGGTAAATGGAATCTCATACTCAAACCAGGGTGTCTTCACCTGTCTCTCTGTATCATTTTCAATATGCCCTGAGGCGCCGTCTACCATATACCCCACACAGTCGATCAGGCGGATCTTGACTTCCACGTCGTCCGACAGCTTGATGGCAGCCGCTTCCTTCGGTACAAATTTGGGTTCCGTAGTCATGATTGTGGTGCCGGACGCGGACTGGGGCAGTTCATCCTTTGTCCTTTCTCTTGCATGTTCATCTGTCATATTGGGGAGTACAAGTAAATCCATAAAACGTTTAATAAAGGTTGACTTGCCTGTCCGAACCGGACCAACCACTCCAATATAAATCTCTCCGTTTGTTCTAGCTTTCATGTCTTTGTATAACTGAAATGAATCCATAAAAATACCCCCTTGTTCTGCTGATACCAATTTATGCGCAGATAAGGGGGTTTATGCATCTTTCTTTTTATACATGCCAAAATTTCTCCGCAGGCGCTACGCCCCGGCTTCGTCTTTCCACTTCCGGTCTGTCCTGCTTCCTGACTGTGCGGCATCCGGACTGAACGTCTTATTTGTCTTCCGGCCACGGCAGAGCCGAATGCTCGCTTTTCTGTTCCCGCAGCATCAGTTCGTCTACCGCCTCCGCAGGGTTCTTGCCCTCAAATAGCACCGCATTAACCTGCGTCACGATCGGAAGCGGCACATCGTATTCAATGGCTAGCTTTGCGGCCGCTTTCGCAGAATACACACCTTCCACGACCATCTTAACTTCTTCCATTGCCTCTTCCATAGTTCTTCCCTGCCCGATCAGATACCCAGCCTTTCTGTTGCGGCTGTGCACGCTGGCACAGGTCACGATCAGGTCGCCGATCCCGGTCAGCCCGGTAAATGTCTCGATCTTGCCTCCCATCTTCACGCCCAGCCTTGCAATTTCCGCAATGCCTCTCGTAATCAGAGCTGCCTTTGTATTATCCCCATAGCCCAGTCCGTCCGCAATACCGGCCGCTAACGCTATGACATTCTTTAAGGAACCACCCAGTTCAATCCCCAGGATATCCGGGCTCGTGTAGACACGGAAGACACGGCTCATAAACATGGACTGGAGATACTCCGCAGTCTTCCTGCTCTTTGCTCCGATCACACAGGTCGTCGGCAGCTTCCTGCCCACTTCCTCCGCATGGCTGGGGCCGGACAGCACCGCCACATCCGCCTGCGGAATCTCCTGCTCAATCTGCTGGGAAAGCGTCATCAGCGTAGTTTCCTCAATCCCCTTGGCGACATCCACAATGATCTGCCCCTCTTTTACGTACGGACTCATCTTCTTTGCCGTAGCCCTTGTAAATGGGGACGGCACCGCCAACACCAGGAAGTCTTTTCCGTCGATTGCCTCTTTTAGTTCATTTGTAACCACCAGATTCTCCGGCAACCTTACGCCCGGAAGCTTTGCTGCATGCTCCCGCTTTTCGGTCAGCATCTTTACTTCCTCTTTGTCGATTGACCACACGGTAACCTGATGCCCGTTCTCGCTGAGCAGAACCGACAGCGCGGTCCCCCAGCTGCCAGCTCCTAATACACCTACATTTGCCATAATGTTCCTCCCTTTTTCATATCTGTTATTTTGCTTCTTTTTTCTTGCCTGAACCAAATCTGTTCTCCGTACCGGCAAGCAGCCGGCCGATATTTGCTTTATGCCTGTACCATGCAAGTATTGTGAGCAGAAGTACTAAGATATACAGCTCATATGTATAAGGGGCAGCCATATGGAATTCACCCAGGTGCCCGAATAATAGTATCTCGAGAAAAAACAGTGAAGATGCAAGTAGTGAGCCCAAAGACACGTATCTTGTAAAAACAGCCGCAATCAGGAACCCCGCAAGCGGAATCGGCACCAGCAGCGGATTCGTCGAAACAACCAGCCCTGCCAGCACAGCAATCCCTTTCCCGCCTTTAAAGCGCAGATAAAATGGAAAATTGTGGCCCAGGGTAGCCCCCAGCCCGGCATACATCGCTAAGAGAGGAAGATACTCGCTTCCCCTGTAAATATAACGGACAATAAAAATCGCAACCATACATTTTACAACATCCCCGGCGAATGTCAGCAGCCCGGCCTTCCACCCCATGACGCGCACCGCGTTGGTGGAGCCGGCGTTGCCGCTTCCCTCTTTTCTGATGTCGATATGATTGATCTTCCCCACAAGATAACCTGTCTGCAGAAGCCCGCAGACATATCCTATGCAAAGGCAGATAATACGTTCCATAACTATTGCTCCTTTTCTTTTCTCTCCCTGACAAAGAATTTCAGCGATGTTCCCCGGAAACCAAATGCCTCCCTGATCTTATTCTCCAGATATCTGGTATAAGAGAAATGCATTAATTCTTTATCATTTACAAATATAACAAATGTCGGCGGCTTTACGGACACCTGCGTAATATAATACAGCTTCAGCCTCTTCCCCTTGTCCGACGGCGGCTGCTGCATAGCCACCGCTTCCGCCATGATCTCATTGAGAACTCCTGTCGCCACTCTCAGAGTCTGGTTTTCGATCACAATGTCAATCATCTCATAGAGCTTGTTCAGACGCTGCCCGGTCTCTGCGGAAACATACATAATCTCCGCGTAAGACAGATAGGATAACACCTGGCGGATCTTATTGTCGTATTCGCGCATCGTCTTATCATTTTTCTCTACAGCATCCCATTTATTTACAACGATAATAATCCCTTTTCCGCGTTCGTGGGCAATCCCTGCAATCTTCGCATCCTGCTCCGTCACGCCCTCTGCGGCATCAATGACCACCAGGACCACATCAGCACGCTCCACTGCAGTAACTGTCCGGATGATGCTGTAGCGCTCCAGCTCTTCCTTGATCCGGCTCTTTCTGCGCAGCCCCGCCGTGTCAATAAAAATATACTCCTTGCCGTCATGAAGAATCTCGGTATCAATGGCATCCCTTGTGGTACCCGCCACGTCAGAAACGATCACCCGGTTCTCGCCCAAAAGTTTATTGATAATAGAAGATTTCCCGACATTCGGCTTGCCCACAATGGCAATCCTCGGCCTGTCATCCTCTTCCTCTTCCCCCGAGCCTTCCGGGAAATGTGCCGCAACTTCATCCAGCATGTCTCCCAGCCCCAGCCTGGAAGCGGCTGAGATCGGAACCGGATCACCGATTCCCAGATTATAGAATTCGTATACATCCGGCATAAACTTGTCAAAATTATCGACTTTATTTACAACAAGGATCACCGGTTTTGCCGACCTGCGCAGCATGTCCGCCACTTTAGAGTCGGAATCTACCAATCCCTGTTTTACATCTGTTATAAAAATAATAACATCCGCCGTGTCAATGGCGATCTGTGCCTGCTCCCGCATCTGTGACAGAATCACATCCTTACTGTCCGGTTCAATTCCTCCGGTGTCAATTAAAGTGAACTCCCGGTCCAGCCAGCTCACATCCGCATAGATACGGTCCCTGGTGACACCAGGCGTATCCTTTACAATCGAAATCATCTCGCCTGCCAGAGCATTGAACAATGTAGATTTTCCAACATTCGGCCTTCCTACAATCGCTACTACTGGTTTACTCATATTTATCTGCTACCTTTCTCATTTTCAAATTATCAGTTTCGGCCCAGAACTGCGTCGATCAGATCCTGCCCGCTTGATTTTACAATATCTACCGGCACTTGTAAAGCCTTCTCCACATCCTTCACGGTAAAATCATCTAGAAATACATCCTCGCCGGTCCTTAACATATTGCAGGGGATCAGCAGTGTATCGCCAAGCTCCCTGCCTTTAAGCTGCGCGGCCAGATCCTGCCCGGTGATCAGCCCGGATACCGTAATCAGTTCTCCGAAAAAGTCATTCCTTACCTCATAGAGGTGCAGGGTTATATTAGGAAACTTCTCTTTTAGTCTGCTTAGCATGCGCTCTAAATAGGGGTAAGCAAGCCGCCCGGTTGCGAATGACAGCTCTCTCTTCCTGTCGTCCCCTTTGATGCGCTCCAGTCCTTCCCCGAATTCATCCATTAGCAGACGCAGCATACCCACGCCGTTCTCCAGCTGGAGATAACCGTCGTATCTTTCCTCCCGGGGCAATTCCTCCCCTGCCAGGATATACCACTCATCCCCTGCATGGATGAAATGAATCCCATGAGCCTCATATATCTGCTCCTGCCACTTATGGATCACCCGGAGGACTTCCTTTGCATCATCCTTCGTAAATGGCTCCAAAGGATACAGACCGTCCCTAAACTTCGTCAGCCCCACAGGCACCACGGAAACACTCTTGAGATACGGCAGATAGCCGGTCAGGTCACGGATGCTTCGCTCCAGCTCTGCCCCGTCATTCACGCCCTTGCAGAGTACAATCTGCCCGTTCATCTCAATCCCTCCCTGATACAGGATATCCACTTTCTTCAGGGCATCGCCTGCAAAACGGTTATGCAGCATCTTACAGCGCAGTTCGGGATTGGTTGTGTGGAATGAGATGTTGATCGGTTCCAGATGGTACTTCACAATCCGCTCCACATCATGATCACTCATATTTGTCAGGGTAATATAATTCCCCTGCAGAAAGGAGAGCCTGGAATCATCGTCCTTAAAATACAGCGTCTCTCTCATTCCTGCGGGCATCTGGTCTATAAAGCAGAACATGCATTTATTCCGGCAGGAACGGTACTCGTCCATCAGGCTCTGCCCGAACTCCAGCCCCAGTCCTTCGTCCTCGTCCTTTTCAATCTCCAGCTCCCACTGTTCTCCGTCGGGTTTCTCTATCAATAATACAATATTTTCATCGTCAACGTAGTAGTGATAATCAAATACATCCTCTATCGTATTGCCGTTGATGGCCAGTAGCCTGTCCCCGGGCTCGATCCCCATCTCTTCCCCAATGCTTCCCGGATGTACGGTACTCACAATATGCTCATGTTTCATCTTCTATCTCCTCAAAGTCCGGAATAGACTTGTCCGGCTCGCTTTTCATCATGTTACTGTTCAAATCCTGCGGGTGCGCACAGTAACCTCATTATATCATAATTCGCGGTTTGCGCAAGCTGTGCTTGAATTTCAGCATAAAAAATGATATAACCATATATAGGTAGCAGGCTGGATTCCAGCCCGTCAAATTCGTCAAACATAGGAGAAAATCATGTCAAATATTGAATTATTAGAAAAAACGCTTCCCGTTGCCCCCCTCAAGCTGGCGGCCATGGAAAGCTGTGAAAAACTGGGGAAAAAGGTCAATGACTACCTCGTATCCTTCCGGGAGAATACGATCTGCGAAGTAAAATCCTCCTCCCCCCTCTATGTGAACTATGAATCACGTAACTATCTGGTGGACTGCTGCTGTCCCCGTTTTGGCTCCGGTGAGGCAAAGGGGGTCCTGAAGGAGACAATCCGGGGCACGGATCTGTTTATCATGACCGATGTATGCAACTACAGCCTTACGTACACGGTCAACGGACATATCAATCACATGTCCCCGGACGATCATTTCCAGGATCTCAAAAGGATCATTTCCGCGGCTACAGGCAAGGCAAAGCGGATCAATGTCATCATGCCATTCATGTATGAGAGCCGTCAGCACAAAAGGACCAAAAGGGAGTCCCTCGACTGTGCCATTGCCCTGGAAGAACTGACCGCCATGGGCGTCACCAACATCGTGACCTTTGACGCGCACGATCCCAGGGTTCAGAACGCGATCCCGCTGAAAGGGTTCGACAGCTTCAATCCGCCCTATCAGTTTATGAAGGCATTGTTCCGCTCAGTGCCAGATTTACGGGTAGATAAGGAACATCTGATGATCATCAGTCCTGACGAGGGAGCCATGCACCGTGCAGTCTACTTCTCCAACATCCTCGGCGTAGAGATGGGTATGTTCTACAAGCGCCGCGACTATTCTACTGTAGTCAACGGCAAGAACCCCATCGTGGCCCACGAATTTCTCGGCGACGATGTAACAGGAAAAGACGTCATCGTCGTAGACGACATGATTTCCTCCGGTGAAAGCATGCTGGATGTAGCCAAACAGCTAAAAGACCGCCACGCGGCCAGAGTCTTCGTCTGCACCACATTCGGCCTCTTCACGGACGGCTTCGAAAAATTCGACGAATACTACGAAAACGGCTACATCGACCGGGTAATCACAACAAACCTCACCTATCTGCCGCCGATCGTAAACGAAAAACCCTACTTCGTAAAAGCAGATATGAGCAAATTCCTGGCACTCATCATAGATTCATTGAACCACGACACCTCCATCGGATCCGTACTGAATCCAACAGACAAAATCCACGCACTCCTCGAAAAAAAGCGCAGGGGGTAGGAGGGTGTCGACTCACGGGGCCGTCTCAGAGAAGGGGCAGGTGTTTTCGGGGACGGAAAGCAGCGGATGTCTACCGGCGGATGCGTATCTATATGCCTAATGCCAGTGTAAATAATGTCTCCAAACCAGACAACCAAGATCCACCTCCCCCGTAAAAGGGTGCGTCGGCTTCAGGATCAGGCATTCCGGCGGGAATGTCCAGCGTCAGTCCTGCTGTGCCGGTGCGGGGGCTTCAGAGGGCTTATTACGTTTTCTTAGCGGAAAAACCGGGCAGGATGCGGACTGAATCGTGATTTCCAAATCACGATTCAAGCTGACCTGAGACGTGAAACCATCCAGGTTTCACGTTGAATGTCAGTGGTGTCCGCATCCTGCCCGGTTTTTCCGCTTAGAAAACGTTCACGCCCGGCCAGCCCCCGCACCGGCACAGCAGGACTGACGCGTCCCCATACCAGCCACATTCCCGCCTTATCTAAGCCTCCCCGTCTCGTACTTGATTTTCATTCGCAGGCAATTGATGACTCCCTCAAACTGCAGTTCGGGTGTTTTTCCTGTTTCTGTGTATCCCAGGCTTTCGGCCGCTGTACTCAGGAAGTGCTGGTTCAGCTCCGCCCTGTGGCGCTGGAGGAACTTAAGTTTTTCTTCATTGGAATCCAGATCCAGGAAGCGGATGATCAGGGGGACTTCTTCTTGTACCGGCTCTTCTTCGGATAACGGCTCCCCTGGCTTTACAATGCCGGTCAGTTCGAAGCGGTATTCCTGGAGGGCATCCGGATATTTTTCATGGTCCACCGGGCTTAGGAACATGTCCAGAGGACGTGCATAGATGCCGTGTCCGCCGTAGAGGGCTTCATACACCACCAGCTCCTCGTTTGTTTCCGTGTGCACTGCTAAGTGCAGTACTTTGTAGCATTTTCCTTTAAAATGTGTGTAAATTTCTCCCTCTTCTGGTCTTTTGCGGCTCATATGAAACTCTCCTTTTCTACTCTTTAATTCCAGTAGTAAGAACTACTGGTTCTTGGACCTTACATCCCGCGGGACAAAAGCAGTGCTACGAAAGTCGGGCCTGCTGTTTATCAAAACTGCCGGCAAATCAATTTACATTCATCTGCCGGCTGCTGCTATTTCAATATCATTTTTTCTTTAGTATAACTTTGCGCTGATCAGTTTCGGACGGAAGCCTTTTTTCTCAAGGGCATTTAGTATCTTATGTTTGTGTTCTGTGCCGAAAGCCTCCATTGTTATACGAAGTTCCACCGCTGCGTTTCTGTTTGTGCTTACAAACTGGTTGTGCTCCAACTTGATCACATTGCCCTGCTCGTCCGCAATTGTAGCGGCCACACTCACCAGCTCACCCGGCTTGTCCGGAAGCAGTACGGATACGGAGAAGATACGGTCTCTTTGGATCAGGCCGTGCTGTACGATGGAAGACATGGTTATGACATCCATGTTGCCGCCGCTCAGAAGGCAGACAACCTTCTTGCCCTTGCACTCGAGCTGTTTTAATGCAGCTACAGAGAGCAGCCCGGAATTCTCCACGATCATTTTGTGGTTCTCCACCATATCCAGAAAGGCGCCGATCAGCTCGTCGTCCTCAACCAGAAGGATATCGTCCACATTTTCCTGTACGTAGGGCAGATTCTGAACTCCGACGGCTTTCACCGCAGTGCCGTCCGCTATTGTGTTGGCGCTCTCCAGTTCCACCACTTCCCCGGCCTGAAGGGCCGCCGTCATGCTGGCTGCCTCCGCCGGCTCCACACCGATCACTTTGATCTTCGGATTCAGCATTTTTGCCAGCGTGGCCACTCCGGATATGAGGCCGCCTCCCCCTATGGGGACGAGGATATAGTCCACCGTCGGCAGTTCCTGGACGATCTCCATGGCAATGGTTCCCTGGCCGGTTGCAACGTCCAGGTCGTCAAATGGATGGACGAAGGTATAGCCGTGCTTTTCGGCCAGTTCTAAGGCATAGGTGCAGGCATCGTCATATACATCCCCGTAAAGAATGACCTCGGCCCCGTAACTCTTTGTGCGGTTTACTTTGATCAGAGGTGTAACTGTCGGCATGACAATCGTTGCCTTGCATCCGTATTTTTTAGCGGCGTAGGCAACTCCCTGGGCATGGTTGCCGGCGGATGCGGTAATCAGGCCTTTCTGCCGGGCTTCCTCAGACAGGGTACTGATCTTGTAATAGGCGCCCCGGAGCTTATATGCACCGGTATGCTGCATATTCTCGGGCTTCAGATATACCTTGCCGCCGCTCGCCTCGCTCAGATAATCGCTGTAGATCAGCTTGGTCTGGTTTGTTACCTGTTTTACGATTTCGCTTGCTTCTTCAAACTTCTCTAATGTTAACATTTTACCCCTTCTTTCTTAGGCTATTCCCCGCTGTTCTCTTCTTTTGAGTCACTATAGAATAGCGCGTTTACAAATTCATCCGCATCAAATTTCTGTAAATCATCTATGGTCTCGCCCACGCCGATATATTTAACGGGGATTCCCAGCTCCGCCTGGATTGCCACTGCAATTCCGCCTTTTGCAGTTCCGTCCATCTTCGTGAGTATGACTCCTGTAATATCGGATACTTCGTTGAATTCTTTTGCCTGCGACAGTGCGTTCTGCCCTGTGGTGGCATCCAGAACAACCAGCGTTTCTTTATGTGCCTCCGGATATTCTCTGTCGATCACCCGGTTGATCTTTTTCAGTTCCTCCATCAGGTTTTTCTTGTTGTGGAGGCGTCCCGCCGTATCACACAGCAGGATATCGGCCTTTCTTGCCCTTGCTGCCGCCACTGCGTCAAAGACTATGGAGGCGGGATCCGCGCCCTCCTGACCGCCTATCATCTCTACCTGCGCCCGGTTCGCCCACTCTTTCAGCTGCTCTCCCGCTGCCGCACGAAATGTATCCGCAGCCGCCAGTATTACTTTCTTGTGCTGCTCACGGAACTTGCCGGCCAGCTTTCCAATTGTAGTTGTCTTGCCGACCCCATTGACCCCAATCACGAATACGACCGAAGTGCGGTTCTCGAATTCGTACGCAGTCTCCCCCACATTCATCTGCTCCTTGATACTTTCAATGAGCAGCTCCCTGCATTCGATTGGTTCTTTGATATGCTTTTCCTTCACTTTTGCTTTCAGGTCTTCCATGATCTCCATGGTCGTGTGGACACCCAGATCTCCCATGATCAGTGTCTCTTCCAGCTCTTCGTAAAAATCATCATCTATTTTTGAAAAGCCATGGAAAATGCTGTCCATGCCGGAGACGATATTATCTCTTGTTTTGGTCAGGCCGGATACCAGCCGTTTAAAAAAACCCTGCTTTTCCTCCATTTTCTTCTCCCTCGCTATCTTTTTTTAACAGTTCAGATAAGTCGGAACTGCTGTCTATTTTTCCAGTTCATCCTCCAGAAGATCCACGGATACCAGCGTGGACACCCCCTTCTCCTGCATGGTGATCCCGTACAGCCTGTCCGCAGAAGTCATGGTTCCTCTTCTGTGGGTAATGACAATGAACTGCGTGTTCCTGGTCAATTTGTGCAGATACTGTGCAAAACGCACTACGTTGTTGTCATCCAGGGCCGCCTCAATCTCATCCAGAAGGCAGAACGGAGAGGGCTTCAGGTTTTGTATCGCAAACAGCAGAGAAATTGCTGTGAGCGCCTTCTCCCCGCCGGAGAGCTGCATCATATTCTGAAGCTTTTTGCCCGGCGGCTGTGCAATGATCCGGATCCCTGCTTCCAGGATATCCTCGTCCTCCATCAGTTCCAGCGTTCCTTTTCCGCCTCCGAAAAGCTGTTTGAATACAATGTCAAACTCCTTGGAAATCAGCGCGAACTGTTCTTCAAACTGCTTTCTCATGGCAGCATCCAGCTCATCTATGATTTTCATCAGCGTCGCTTCCGCCTCCACCAGGTCATCGTGCTGCCCCTTGAGGAACTCGTAGCGCTCCGATACACTTTTATAGTCGTCGATTGCATTGACATTTACGGAACCCAGTTTCTTAATCTCGCCTTTCAGCACCTGGATCTGGCGCTTCATATAGGAGAGATCCGTCAGATTTTCATTGCGCAGCTCCATCGCATGGTTGTAGGTCAGTTCATACTCATCCCACATATAGTTGATCTGCTTCTCAGAGGCCTCCTCATAGGATTCCCTGCGGCTGCTCAGCCGGAAGCACTCCTTATCCAGTTCGGACATGTGTTTGGAGAGTTCCTCCCGCTTTCCGAGAAATGCCTTATGCTTCTGGTTCAGCTCCTCCCGCTTGGCGACCTGGCTCTTGATCTCTGTGTTTATCTCCTCAAACAGCTCTTTTGAATTTTCAATGGTCTCTCTAAGGTCCTGAATCTTGTCCTCTTTTTCCTGAATTTCTTCGGAAGCATTGCCTTTATTGATGTCCAGTTCCTTTAATTCTGTCTCGAACTTTTCCGTCTCTTCCTGAATTCGCGTTATGTTTTCCAGAATAAACGCATTCTGCTGTTCCAGGCTCGCATATGCCAGGTGCACTTCTTCCGAATGTCTCAGCTGGACGGTCTCCTTTTCCTTGTCGGATTCCAGGCTTTCCTGCAGCTCGCCGATCCGGTTGTTCAGTTCCTTCTCCAGGGCTTCTGACGTCTCTAGTTCCATCTGAATGGAGTCCTCATTATCCAGGATCTCCTGCAGCCTTAGTTCTAAGCCCTCCTGCTCCCTGAGATACCCTTCACAGCGTAATTTCGCTTCACGCTGCCGGTTCTGAACCTGCTCCACATTCATCTTCGCAGTGTTCTCTTTGACGGATGCTCTTCTGAGCTTCTGCTGGATCTCATCAATAGCGCTGTAGCATGCGGTACGTTTTGCCTTGATCTCGTTTACCGACTGCTCACAGTCATCCATCTCTTTTTTCAGCATCCTGACCGTTTTTTCGAATTCTTCTATCTCCCGCCTTCTGCTCAACAGGTTGCTGGAATTCTTGAAAGCGCCCCCGGTCATGGATCCTCCGGGATTCATGAGTTCCCCTTCCAGAGTGACAAGCCGGAGCGACTGTTTGTATTTTCTGGCCAGGCGGATTCCATTATCTATGTTATCCACTACAATGGTTCTGCCAAGCAGCTGTTCAGCCAGCCCCATAAATCGGTCTTCAACCTGCACCAGCGTGCTGGCAAGGCCGATCACACCGGGCTCCTTCAGTGCTTCCTGCTGGCGGATCCCGCCGCCTCCATGCATGCTTGTCAGAGGCAGGAACGTGGCACGCCCGAACTTGTTCTGCTTAAGATAGGCGATCATCCGCTTGGCGGTCTCCTCATTGTCGGTGACAATGTTCTGGATATTGCCTCCCAGAGCCGTCTCCACGGCGATCTCATATTCTTTTTCTACTTTAATAATATCCGCAACAACACCGATCAGTCCCTTTTCCCTGTCCTTATTGCTCATGACCCTGCGGATGCTGTTGCCGTATCCGTCATAACGCTCGGTTATGTTCTTTAAGGATTCCAGCCGGGAAGACTCTCTGTGGTAAGCGGTCTGCCCAATACGCAGCTGCTCCTGCTTCCCGGACAGTTCCTGCTGGAGCTTATCGATCTCCTGCTCATTCGTGCTGATCTGTTCCGTATAAGCATGGATTCTCCCGGAAATCTGCTGCAGCTCTTCTTCGTAAGCGGCGAGTACTTCATTCTGTTTCTCCGCCTCTGACGATACCTCCAGGATCAGCCTGCCCAGTTCAGATTTTCTCGTTGTAATCTGCTCCTGTGTCGTTGCATAATGCTGGATTTTAGCCTTTGTGGAAGCCCTGTTATTCAAAAGCTCTATGATCTCAGCCTTACTATGTTCTATCTGCGCCGTACCCGAGGCAATCCGGCTCTGCACATCCACCAGCGCTTCCTTTGCCTGTGCATCGCTCTTTGCAACTTCCGCGAGCCTGGCCCTTACGGAGGTCTGCTCCCTGGCAAGTTCCGCCCGCTGGGCCTGTCTGGTCTCTATCTCCACGCGGATCGTATTGAGACGGTTATCATAGTGCTCGTCATTCATCCGAACCGTATTGATCTGTTCTTTCAGGACATTGATCTGTCCCTCCAGCTGCTGCTTGAGAAGGGTCGTCTCATTGAGCTGGCTCTTTGCCTTTTCAATGGAGAAGTCGATGCTGTCCACTTCCTCCTCAATGGCCTCGTACTCCGTCTTCATCTCTTCATACCGGACGTTTGCTTCTTCAAGCTCGTCCGAAGCGATTTGATACTTACTGTCCAGATCACGAATCTGTTCTTTGATCCGCTCCGTCTCCAGCAGAAACATGTTAATATCGTAAGTCTTGAGTTCTTCCTTTTTCTTAAGATACTCCCTCGCTACCTCGGACTGCCGTTTTAATGGCCCGATCTGTTTTTCAAGCTCTGAGAGAATATCATTGACACGGGTCAGGTTCTGTCTTTCCTCATCCAGTTTTCTGACCGACAGGTTCTTGCGCCGCTTGAACTTAACAATCCCCGCAGCCTCGTCGAACAGCTCTCTTCTCTCCTCCGGCTTTCCGCTCAGAATCTTATCGATCTGCCCCTGTCCGATAATCGAATATCCCTCTTTCCCGATGCCGGTGTCATAAAACATCTCATTGATGTCCTTCAGACGGCATCCTGCGCCATTTATCAGATATTCGCTCTCACCGGACCTGTACAGCTTTCTCGTAACCGTAACCTCCTCGTAGTCTACCGGGAGCTGATGATCCGAATTGTCCAGCGTAATGGCTACCGATGCATAGCTCAGCGGCTTTCGGTTCTCTGTGCCGGAAAAGATGACATCCTGCATGCTCCCGCCCCGAAGCTGCTTTACCCGCTGTTCACCGAGAACCCAGCGTACCGCATCGGCAACGTTGCTCTTGCCGCTGCCGTTCGGGCCGACGATGCCGGTTATTCCGTTGTGGAAGTCGAATTTGATTTTGTTGGCAAAAGACTTAAAGCCCTGTACCTCAATGCTTTTTAAATACATATAACACCTGCTCTATTTTTCTTTTCTCAATGCTAGTATTGCTTTATATGCAGCTTCCTGTTCCGCGGCCTTTTTGGTTCTTCCCTTTCCTATGCCGTAGCCATTTTCCTCAATCATGACCTCCACGAAAAAAGCCTTATTGTGATCAGGCCCTTCTTCCTTGATCAGGCGGTACGAAATACTCCCCGCCATTCTTGCCTGCACAATCTCCTGCAAAATAGTCTTGCTATCGAAAAAGAGCTTTTTATCTTCTAAATCCGTCAGTATAAACCGATGAATAAACTCTTTTGCATTAGTAAAACCACCGTCCAGGTAAATCGCCCCGATCAGGGCTTCCAGTGCGTCCGATGTGATGGAATCCCGGTGCCTTCCGCCGGTTGCCTCTTCTCCCTTGCCAAGCAGCAGATAGGAGCCCAGGTCTATATCCCTTGCACAGAAAGCCAGGGACGGCTCACATACCATGCTGGCCCTTGTCTTTGTCAGTTCCCCCTCCGACACCTTCGGAGATTCCAGGAACAGATATTCGCTGGAAACCAGTTCAAGCACCGCATCTCCAAGGAACTCCAGGCGTTCATTGCAGTGGTACTTCTCAAGATGCTTCTCGTTCGTATAGGAACTGTGCATCATGGCCCGGCGCAGCAGAGAAAAATCCCGGAACTTATAACCGATCTTACTCTCCAGTTCTTTTAAACTATCTTTCATATTTTTCACCTTTCAGTTAAAATGAAAAAGCCCATAGGGGCTTTTTCATCTGTTACCACTTATTCTACAGCCTTTCTAATCTGCTCAACAGCATCTCCCACTGTTGTAATCTTCTCTGCCTCATCGTTGTCAATCTCAATGTCGAATTCTTCCTCAATACCCATGATTATCTGGAAAATGTCCAATGAATCTGCCCCTAAATCATCTACAAATGTTGTTTCCATCGTAATATCCTCAGTAGAAACATTTAATACGTCTGCAATAATTTCCTGTAATTTTTCAAATTCCATAGTCCTCTTCCCTTTCTTCGTTACATTAATTTGTCGTTTTTTCTTCCTGCGCCTGGATGGCAGCCTTTATCTTCTCATTGATCTGCTGCTCCTTAAATGTGACGCATTGAATAATTGAATTACATACTTCTTTTGAAGTAGAGCTTCCATGTGTCTTGACAACTAGTCCGTTTAATCCCAGCAGCGGCGCTCCGCCGTATTCGCTGGCATCAAAGTCTTTCAGTGTGGATTTGAGCGCCGGTTTGACCAGAAGCGCGCCTATCTTTGTCCGCAGTGAGGTCATCATACTTCCCTTAATCTTGCTGATCAGAGTTCCGCCTACGCCTTCAAAGAGCTTCAGGATCACGTTGCCCACAAATGCCTCGCAGACGACTACATCCACAGCTCCCGCCGGTATATCCCTTGCCTCTACGCTCCCCACAAAATTAATATCCCTGCATTCCTTGAGCAGCGGAAAGGTCTCTTTCACAAGAGCATTCCCTTTTTCTTCCTCTGCCCCGATATTCACAATGCCGACGGTGGGGTTCTTCTTTCCGATAATATTCTCCATATAGATGGATCCCATCTTAGCAAACTGGACAAGATGCGACGGCCTTGCATCCACATTGGCCCCGCAGTCTATCAGCAGTGATACGCCCTTTGCAGTCGGGATCAGCGGAGCCAAAGGGGGTCTCTCCACGCCCTTTATGCGACCTACAATCACCTGGCCTCCGACCAGTACCGCACCAGAACTTCCCGCAGATACAAATGCATCTGCCTCGCCCTTTTTCACCAGATTCATGGCTACTACAATGGAAGAGTCTTTCTTCCTGCGAATCGCCATAACCGGTGGTTCTGCAGTCTCAATAACCTCTGTTGCATTCACAATCTCAATCTGATCTGTCGGGTAAGTATATTCTGATAACGTCTTCCTAAGCAGTACCTCCTGTCCCGTAAGCAGAACCTTAATATCTTTCCTCTGCCGGACAGCCTCTACCGCGCCCTTAATCATCTCGCCGGGGGCATTGTCCCCACCCATGGCATCTAACGCGATTCTTGTAATATCAGACATTTTCTTTCCTCCTAACGCTACTGCATTAATTCTACTAGACATCAATCTAAAAATCAACAAGAAATTGGAAATAGTTGTGAGGGGATTCGCTGCTTTTGTGGTCGGAGGGGGACGCTCCCAATGGTCGGCGTACCAGACCCGGATGGGTGCAGTGGATGGGGGTTGGCTGAAATTATTTTAAGCCACACCTTGCATATAGCTCCTTTATGCAAGGAGATTTGTATGCTATATATTGGTCCATATCATACGGGAATAATTGGGCGGCTTTTTCTTTGATCTTGCCATACTTTTTTGCTGCATCCGGATTCCGTCTGAGAAAATCTCTAAATGTGATATGACGGTATAATTCTTCGGATGTTTGCGGACACACATATAAATGGTGGGTTTGCAGATGTGGTTTATCCCAATATCGAAAAGCTTCTCTGTCTTTTATTCCAAGATCGCCTTCATGGATATAGCCGATTGTTTCTAATCTGCTGACAACAACATGAAAAACCGAATAATCCTTGATCATCACATCAATATCAATACAGGGGTTAGCAGAAAGCCCTTCCACTGAAGTGCTGCCAACATGTTCAATGCCAATAATCAAACCGCCAACAGCATCTACAATTTCCTTCCTGATATTTTCAAAATCCGTTTTCCACTTAGCATCATAAGGCAAAACAATAACTCGTGTCATCTCCATACTCAATCTCCCTTCCAACTTCATTCACAGCCAAACTCCTCCTAATCCCCCCATAAAGTCATCCCCATACGCCGCCACGGTCCAAGCTCCCCCGGAGCGCACCCCCTTACCTGCCGCTTGGAAGCACCAACTTACCGACAGCCGTGACGTGCTGAGAAAAGCCCCTGTCCTGTTGGAAATGCTTCCAGCGAGCCTAGCAGCAGTTAGTGGAAATCCGCAGAATCAGCCGGAGAAAAGCTGCTCACCAAAGCAGCTTTTCAGAACACCTGAGCCGCTTAATCATCAGATTAAGCGGTGAATGTGTTCGGTTCCGGCTGATTCTGCGGATTTCCACTTACTGCTGCTTGACGCAGCGGCCTGTATTTCCAACAGGACAGGGGCTTTTCTCAGCACGTCACGGCTGCCGGTAAGCGTCCCCCCCATCCTATCCCTCCCGCTTCCACGATATATTTTGTCTGATATGGATGGAGAGCTCTGTTAAATATTGTTCCGACGGTTCTATCCCCAGCCCGATATAATCATACAAAATCTGCAGCGGCAGTGCACCCTGTTTTTCCGGCTGCTGCCCAATGGTTGCGGCTATGACCCCTCTGTCCATAAAGGGTTTCTGCTTATTGATTACGTCGTTGGTGATCATCTTGATTCTTCTTTCTTTATCCAGCTTTTCGACTTCTTCACATATGCTGTAGTCACCCGGGTTGATGATATACAGCGCATCTAAATCTGCATTTTTTTTCACGACCTCAAGTACATTTGAATATTCTCCCTTTTGAAAGACAATATTCGAATCCCTGTTTACAATCTCGATCTGCGGGTATCCTTCATCCAGCTCCTCTATGAACCCATCCAGCCTCTGGAGAAAGGAAGGCGACTGTTCGTCAAAACTGGTTGCCAGGGCGATCTTCCCCTTTTCACGGGTCACAAGCGCGACCAGACCGGCCGCAACTTTTCCGGAATCATGGTAATTGCATCCAACGTAAGAGAGCCTCCTGGCATCTTCCATATCCAGATTAAAAAAGACCATTGGGATATTTTTCTTATTCATCTTTTGAACAAATTGCCTGATGGAGTCCATATTAAGAGGCACTAATGCGATTCCATCCAGTTCATCGTCCTCTGCTTCCTGAAGAAGGGGCGCAATAAACTGATCCGACAATTCTTTGATCAGATAAAAATGGACGGTGACACCAAAGGTCTTCAGCTCCTCTGCCTTTTTCCTTGCCGCCCGGTAAACATCCGCAAAAAACAAATCCACCGGAGTATCACATACTACGAATCCAAGTCTGATTTTTTTCTTTCTGGCCGCCAGCATCTGCCCGGCCATATTGGGCTCATATCCTAACTTGTCTGCTATTTCCTTGACCTTGTGATAGGTCTCTGCATTTACTCCCGGCCGGTTATTTAATACCCGGTCCACGGTTCCCCTGGATACTCCTGCTATTTCTGCAATCTTTTTAATCGTTACCATAGTTCATTCCTCTTCCGGCCAGTGTACTGACACATTTATATTCTACGATATTAGGCTAACTCTCAATGTGTCAGTACACAGTTCATTTTCTTCAAAATGAATTATACCACGCATTCTGCCAATCTTGTTTATTTATTATACAGATTTTTACAAATATTTCCGAAATCCAGGGTCCCATATTTTCTTTTCAAGGAATCCAGGTTCAGAAGTGTCATGCCGTTTACAAAACCATTGCAGGTATCGTTATCATCTCCTTTATTCTTTGCGGCAGCGCCGGAAAATTCTTTATACTCCGTATCCGCCAGCCAAAGGGAGGTCATATATCCCTCGCACTGGACACCAGGCATGGCATATCCATACATGTCCGCGGGCGTTGACAGCCCCTGCTGCATCCCTCTCGTCACGGCCTCCGCCACTCTTGCCAGCCTGCCGTCATGGCAATACTCTGCAATTCTTAGAAATTCCGGGACAACCTCTTCAAAGGAACAGTCTACGTAACTGCCGGCCGGAATCACGTCACAGCCCGCCCAGCCTGTGGTCCTAAAGCCATGCCTTCCGAGCAGCGTATCCGCATCAAAGGGAATGTCCCACAAATACGTCCAGCCCGCAAGGATTCTGGCCGCATCTGCCGCACCCGAAAGATATACTGCATCGCCGCACTGCTCATATAATGCGAGCATACTTCTCATAACAAACATCACACTCGCGGCATCCATCTTTACGGATTTTTTGTGGGAGGTATCGTTAATGCCGCCAATATATGTGGTGTCCCCGATATATTGGCGAAGGATAAACCCGGCCGCCTTTCTGGCTGATTCCAGATACTTTTCTTCCTTTGTATAGCGGTACACTTCTACCAGAAGCGGTATCGGAAATATCGCCCCTGACCCCTGTTCCTTTTCTGACCGCCCAAACCACTCCTGCGGATGCGCCAAAGGCTCTCCTTCCATCGTATATCCTCGATTCCAGGAACCATTGGCATTCTGTATCCTCAGGAGCCTTTCACAGAAATTCAAAACCGCCTGCAGCCACTCCGGATGCCCCTGTCCATTTTCTTTCTCGATCAGATATGATTTCATCAAATAGAACATCGTATCGGTCATGGATCTGAAGTAATTGCCCTCTACCTTTGCAAGCTCCCCGGCGATATCCATCAAAGCCCCCACAATCTGGTTCCCGAGATAATCTTCCAGCTCTTTTCTGTCATGGGAATATTGGAAAGGAAGCAGAATCCCCGTCCACCAGTAGACAATTTCTTCTTTATCTACAGAATAGAGGCCGATCGGCAGCCCCGATTCCTCTACGCAGTTTTCTACGAAATAGTCCAATGTCTTTCGTGCACTCTCTCTGTATTGCAAAAAACGTTCTGTACCGTGCTGTCCTTTTTCCCATGCAGCCGACAGCATGTCATATGCAAGAAGTGTCTGCGCACCACAGAACCCATATTCGAGCAGATTCTGTTCCCCATAACTCTGACGGGGCGAAAAATGGATAAAGTAACCCGCCGGTCTTCCCTTTTTATCCGGAAATTCCCGGAAACTATTGAGGACCATATCCCTCCTGTACTGTATGGATTCCTCTAAGGTAAATGGAAGAGGCACCTCTTCCTGCAGAAGCCGGTCGATCTGGAGGGACGTGGTCTGCCATGAAGCATCCGTAAGCCTCTCTGCTTCCCCCGCCTGCAGCAGATAGGACATTTGTAATTTTGTTCCCTCTTCCACCCCCTGATAAGCCGCCCATTCGGAGCCGTCCACGTTCAGGCAGAATGTATTTCTTTCATAAAAGGGGTAATCACAGCGCAGAATGCATTCTCCTACATGGTATTCCGAGGGGGCGAGCCCTAAGGATCCGATGTCTGTGTCATGAATAAAATGACGCTTCTGGATCTGCCGACGGGTAATTGTCGTGTCTTTGCATGGGATATCTGCCCTGAGCAGTGATAGAAAACATTGGCTTTTTTGTGCATATGCGGTCACGGACATAGATGGGTTTCTGTCATCCTTGTAATCCTGGCTGTAAGTCCCAAGGTAATCCTCCTCGCCGTCTCCGTCTGTATCATTTTTGTTATAAAAGGCCCCCGGAATCACGAATTGATAATCGTCAAAAGAAGATTCCCTGCTGCCCCTGACCCGAAACTCTGTGGTCAGATGAATCCCTGTTTCTTCGGTAAAGCGGGTACATGCCGCCGTTCTGTCCAGTCTGATCAACTGGTTTTCTATTTTCCAGATATCTCTGATCTTATACTGATTGCCATACCGGTCTTCTGCCTGTGCCTCTCCGTAAAAACCATCCTCATATACACCGCAGGCATCATAGCGGATTTTTTTCTTTGCCCCTTTGATATCCTTTAGCACAACAGGAAAGTCCACAAATACTCTCATATCCGGACTGGACTCTTCTCTGGTCTTCCATATGGATATCATAGGAGAATAGGCCTCAAATTGGCGTATAAATTCCAAGTCTATAAACATGGTACTCCCTCCTTTTTATCATGAAAGGGAATATTGCCTGCAAACACAATACTCCCTCTTTCTTCGTCACTCTTCCTCATCGAGCGGCTGATAAATCATATATTCAAATTCCGCCCTGCAGCGCCGCCCTGAAGTGTCCTGGCAGCACAGAACAAGAAAGGTTCCCGTGAACCTAAGTCCATGCACTGCCTCATCATAATAATCATCCGACAGCTGCGAAGCGTCCAGTATTTCCCCTATATTCTGATACCTTTCCCCGTCGGGCGACCAGCAAAACTGCGCCTCCCTGTTTCTCACTTCGATTCTCAGATATAGTTCCTGTGCACTGCCGGCTGGCTGGCGTTCGCCTTTGCTGACCCTGATCTTTCCATGATCGCAGACAAGCACCGATAAGACTCTCCCTTTTTCCTCGTCCCAGCTCAGATTCAGATAAAAATAATTTGTCGTATCATAATACAGCGCCAGGCCTGCTGCCTGCTGATAGTGGACCGGATCAAACTTAAGCTTCGTCTCAGCTGTAAAGTGAAAGTGTTCCCGCCTCATACCAGCCAGGCTCTGCGTATGCAGTGATTCCATAGACTCTTTCCCATAAAGGATCAGAGACTGCTTTTCTCTGTCAAAATCCATCCACCTGCTGTCCAAAGGGATGCGCAATGTCTGGAATTCATCCGGGAGCCTGCCCGGAAAGACCTTCTTTACACTCTTTTTCTGTACTGGAAAATCGGGCAGTTTTGGAGCCGTTACCGCTTCCTTTGGCAGCCCTGATGTCTGATCCAGTACGAACCAGCCGTCCTCCGTCATTTCCAGCTTCTGAATTGCCGTCTCTCTGCCTAACATACACCGGTTCTGGTTCCCGTTGGGCCGTCCGCACAGATGCGCCATATACCATTCCCCATCCTGCGTGCTGACCAGGCTGCCATGCCCGCATTTCTGCAGCGCCAGTTCCGGATGTCCATAGGATGTCAGCAAGGGATGATAGGGGGAGAGCTCGTAAGGGCCTTCGATGTTCCCTGCACGTGCAACTGTTACTGCATGCTCATAGAAGGTCCCGCCCTCGGCGCAGAAAAGATAGTACATTCCATTGATCTTATACAGATGCGGCCCTTCCGTCAGCCCAATACTGCTTCCCTGGAATATCTTCTGCGGATCTCCTGTCAGACATTGTTTCTCTTCGTCGTATTCCTGCAGAACAATTCCATCAAATGAAGCTGATTTATCCCGATGATCCCACCGCTGGTTCAGCAGATACTTTTTCCCGTCGTCATCATGAAAAAAGGACGGATCAAAACCACTGCTGTTCAGATAAACAGGATCAGACCATGGACCGCAGATGCTCTTGCTGCATGTCAGAAAATTGTCCACATCCTTATAGTAATTCCGGTAGGTCTTTACATTGGAATATATCAGATAGAACATACCCTCGTCGTATGTCAGGCACGGCGCCCATACACCGCCTGAGTCAGGCACTCCCGTCATATCCAGAAGTCTCTTTTCATTTAAAGGCCTGCCTGCAAACTCCCAATGTACTAAATCTCTGCTGTGATAGATTTCTACCCCCGGAAACCACTGAAACGTCGAAACTGCAATATAATAGTCGTCTCCCGCCCTACAGATACAGGGATCCGGATGGAAGCCTTTCAGTACCGGATTTTTAATTATTTCTGCCATATATACCTCCGTCGAAACCGCTCATAGTTCTGAACACTCTTTATCCTTCTTTCACTGTTTGTTCTATGATTGTGTCAAAATCCATCGTATGGTACTTCTGTGATAAATAGTCTAAGTTCAACAGCGCCTGCCCGTTCACCAGTCCATTGCAGGTATCGTTATCATCCCCCTTGTTCTTGGCTGCAGCGCCGGAAAAGCCCTTATACTCCGTATCCGCCAGCCAGAGGGAGGTCATATACCCCTCACACTGTACCCCCGGCATTGCATATCCGTACATATTCTGAGGCATGGACAGGCCGTGCTGCATCCCCCGTGTCACGATTTTCGCCAATACTGCCAGTTCCCGGTCCTTGAGGTATCCGGCGATACGCAGCAGTTCCGGAATAAATTCTACAAATTCACAGTCCACGTAACTGCCCGCAGGTATCACATCGCATACTGCCCACCCTGTCGTTTTAAACCCATGCTTTCCGAGGAGGGTATTTTTATCGAAGGGGATGTCCCAAAGGTAAGTCCAGCTTGCCAGTATACGGGCGGCATCCCTTGCCCCTGTAAGAAGCTTCTCATCCTTTGTCTGCTCGTACACCACCAGCATGGTGCGCATGGCAAACATCACGCCGACTGCGTCTATTTTCACCGACTTTTTATGTGTCGTATCGTTGAGGCCGCCGATATATTCCACCTGGGAAGCGTAATTGCCGTACACAAAATACGCGGCTCTTTCGGCAGACTTCAAGTACTTCTCCGACTTTGTAAGCGAATACAGTGCTGTCAGAATCTGGGCCGGGAAGATTGCCCCGGAACCCTGCTCCTTTTTGGACGCCCCGAACCACTGCGGCGGATTTGTAAGCGGTGCTCCCTCCATCGAATATCCGCGGTTCCAGGAACCGTCTTCATTTTGTATCTCAACCAGCTTATCGCAGAATTTGATTACGGCTTCCAGCCATTTCGGATGTTCATTTCCTTGTTCCTTTTCGAACAAATAGCACCGCAGCAAATAGTACATGGAATCGACCATAGACCTGCAGTAGTTACCCTTTACCTTTTTCAGCTCCTCTGCGATTTCCATCAAAGAGCTTACCACCTGGCTGCCAAGATACCCCTCCAGTTCCTCCCTGTCATCCGAGTACTGGAACGGAAACAGGATTCCCGTCCACCAGTATACATACTCCTCCTTATCCACATTGTAAATCCCGTTCGGCAGTCCCGATTCCTCGATACAGTGATCCACAAAATAATCGACTGTTTTAAGCGCCCTTTCCCTGTATTCTCCGGAGCCATTGTCCTTTGCCGCCGCCAGCATGTCCAGGCTCAGGAGCGTCTGTGCCCCGCAGAAGCCATATTCCAGAAGATTTTGTTCCCCATAATTGCTGCGTGGAGAAAAATGTACGAAATACCCCGCCGGCGCTCCCTTCTTTTCCGGGAACTCCCGGAAGCTGTTGTGGATCATTTCACGCCTGTAATACTGCGCCTCCTCTAAGGTAAAGGGCAGTGCTGTCTCCTGATCCAAAATTCTGTCCATCTGAAGAAGTGTCGTATTCCAGGATGCCTCTGTCAGGCTTTCTGCCTCCCCTATGCAGAGCAGATATGTCATGGAAAATTCCTGGCTTTCTCCAATCTCTTTGTAGGCCGACCACTCGGAACCATCTACATTGAGACAGAAAGAATTTCTTTCATAGAAGGGATAATCACACCTCAGGATAAATTCCTGCGTCCGATACTGGGATGGTGCGATTCCCAGAGAACCTATATCCGTATGATGAATAAAATGGCGGGCTTTGATCTGCTCCCGGGTGATGGTCTCATCCTCCTGCGGTAAATCACCTCTGATCAGAGATACCGACCAATTTCCTTTTTTTCCATAAGCTGTGACCGCAAGAGCCGGATTTCTGTCGTCCTTATAGTCCTGGCTGAATGTTCCCAGATAATCGTCTACCCCGTCCCCGTCCGTATCATTATGGTTATACAGGGCCCCGGGTATAATAAATTCATAGTCGTTAAAAGATGCTGCCTTTAAATCCCTGCACCGGAATTCCGAAGTCAGGCGGATCCCCGTCTGCTCTTTTACCTCTTTGCAGGACACTTTTCGTTCCAGTTTATAGCTGCCCTTCTCTGCCGTCCATACGTCCGTGATGGTATAACAGTTTCCATATAAATCCCTGGCTTCTATCCCAGCCTGATATCCCTGTTTTGTACTTTCATAACGGTCGTACCTAAGCTTTGTTTTCGCGCCGGAAATGTCCTGCATAACCACGGGAAAATCGAGAAATATTTCCAGCCCCGGTTCCCCCTTCCCGCAGTTTCCTTTCATCAGCACGGAATATTTTTCATACTGTCTTATAAATTCTATTTCTGTATACATGCCTATCCCCTTTTCTTAATATGTAATCGCTTGTTATTCCTCAGAGTATCCAGATACACTGCCAATAATATAAGAAGTCCTTTTACAATAATCTGCCAGTAGGAGGTGACATGCAGCATATTCAGTCCATTATTCATAAACCCGATAATCAGCACGCCGATCATCACGCCTCCTGCCGTTCCAATTCCCCCGTTAAAGCTGACGCCGCCTAAAACCGCTGCCGCAATCGCATTGCATTCATATCCCGCACCGGATGCAGGCTGCGCCGAATACACTCTCGATGCCAGCATAATGCCAGCCATTGCGCTCATGATGCCGGTAAATATAAAGACGCTGGCGGTTATTTTTTTCACCTTGATTCCTGCATATACAGCCGCGCTTCTGTTCCCTCCTATTGCATACATGCCTCTTCCGAATTTTGTCTTATTAAGCAGGATGCTGGTAAATACAAGGCATACAATAATGACGATCCCCAAAATTGGGACAGGTCCTATATATCCGGTCCCGATCGCACTGAACGTCTCATCATAGCACATGATTGATTTTCCGTTTGTCATAAGATATGCCGCGCCTCTGAAGCACTGCTGCGTGGCAAGGGTTATAATAAAACTCGGAATGGTTGTAAATGTTGCAAGCAGGCCATTGATGATCCCGCAGAAGGCCCCGAATACCAGCGTAATGATAACTGCCGCAGCCGTAGGGATGCCGCTTTCAATCATAGAAACGCAGACACAGCCGCTCAGGGCAAGAACGCTGCCTACGGACAGGTCAATGCATCCGATAATCAATACCATTGCCATTCCAAACGCCAGCACGGAATCCACGCTGATCTGCCGTGTAACGGACAAAATATTATCGGCTGTTAAAAATGTATCTGTGAAAACCGAAAGAGCCAGTACAATCAGCAGCAGCGCGATTAATATCATAAAGTTGCGCTTCAAAAATTTACTAAGGCTCTGACTGACCGGGCTTTTATTGGTGATAAATTTCATGTTCATATCCTCCTGTTGCATAATGCATGATCTGTTCCTGGGTGACTTCTTCCTTCTTCGGATGAAAAAACCTGACCAGTTTTCCCTCACACATGACACCGATTCTGGAGCTCATATTCATAACCTCGGGCAGCTCCGAAGAGATTAAGATGATTGCCACGCCCCGCTCTGCAATCTGACAGATTAAATGGTATATATCTGACTTTGCGCCTACATCTACCCCCCTGGTCGGTTCGTCCAGGATTAAGATCTTCGGGTTCGACGCCAGCCATTTCGATATTACTACCTTTTGCTGGTTTCCTCCGCTGAGTTCAACCGCAAGCTGCTCGGTATCCGCCATCTTTATTTCAAGCTGGTTTACATATTCATCTAAGATCTGCTGCTCCTTTTTGGCGTCTACGGAGATTCCCTTTATAAATTCATCCATTACTGTGACTGTCATATTAAAGGAAATTGAATTTTCCAAAAACAGGCCGTTTTCTTTTCTGTCTTCCGGGACAAGCGCTATCTTCTTTTGGATTGCTTCCCGCGGTGATTTTATGATACATTTTTCACCCTCCAGATAGATACTGCCGGCCTGAACTTCGTCTAAGCCAAACAAAGCTTTTGCAAGCTCTGTCCTTCCTGCCCCCATGAGACCTGTTATCCCAAGAATTTCCCCTTCAAAAAGTGAAAAATTAATATTTTCTACCTTTTCCGTTGTCAAATTTTCAACCCTGAGCACTTCTTTTCCCAATGTCACATCATAATCAGGGTAATAGTCTTCTATTTTATGCCCCACCATATTCTGGATGATCTGCTCATAGCTGATCTCTCTGATAGGAGCTGTTACAATATGGCGGCCATCCCGCATGATCGTGATACTGTCCGCAATCTGATTGATTTCGTCCATCTTGTGGGATATGTAGATAATCGATACCCCTTTTTCACTCAGTGATTTTATTTGTCCAAACAAAAATTCCACTTCTCTGTCGGTCAGCGATGAAGTCGGCTCGTCCATAACGATAATCCTGGCATCAGTGGAAAGTGCTTTCGCAATCTCCACCATCTGCTTCTGTGATATGCTGAGTTCTCTGACTATTGTATCCGGCTTCAGGGTTGAGAGGCCGATCCTTTCCAATATTTCCGCCGCTTTCTTGTACATCTGATGATAGTCCACAAAGCCTGCTTTTGTCTGAAACTCTCTTCCCAAAAAAATATTTTCACCGACTGTCATATCCTGCACAAGCACGATTTCCTGATGAATGACTGCTATACCATGTTTTTGCGCCTCTTCGACAGAACCCAGGCCAATTGGCACACCGTCGATGATCACCTCACCTGTATCACAGTCATAGATCCCTCCCAGTATCTTCATTAAAGTAGACTTTCCCGCGCCATTTTCTCCCGCGAGCGCCCTCACTTCCCCTGCGTGCATGGAAAAATCCACATCATGCAATACCTGCACGCCGCCGAAGCTCTTATTGATGCCCTTCATCTGCAGAATGTTTTCTTCATTCATCATCTATGTCTCCTTTATGGCTGCACACGATGTACCAGTACATCGTGTGCGCTGCCGCAAGTATATATTACGCACCTGTATTTACTCAATTCCCCAATACTCTTTGTATGTATCCAGGTCATCTATTGTACAAAGGCTGAATTTTAAGCGCGGATCCTCACCGCATTTTCCGGTTTCCAGGACCTCAACCGCCTTATCTGCTGCTTCTGCCGCCAGTTCCTTCATCGGGTATACCGCTGTGATATCCAGGGCCCCGTCTTCCATGTTTCTGATATCCCCTGAAAGTCCATCTACATTTGCAACTAAAATATCATCCGTCTTGCCGGCCGATCTGACCGCCGCCGCAATCCCGACTCCGCAGTTCGAATTATTTCCAAAGATTGCCGTAACGTCCGGGTACTGCTGCAGCCAGTCTTCCGTCTTTTTCATGGCGGCATCTTCCGTACACACACCGTCAAAGACTTCCAGTACCTCGATCCCCTCATTTTCGGCCATGGCAGCCTTGAAGCCGTCGCCTCTCTCCCTGCATACAAATGCTACATCGTAGGTCAGAATGCATACCTTGCCTTTTCCGCCAAGTTTTTTGGCTACTTCCTGTCCCACTTCATATCCTGCCGTATAATTGTCACTTGTAACGGAGCCCACCACAAGTTCCAGCAGATCATCTCCCAATACCTGGTTCACACTCAGAACAGGGATATCTGCCTTGTTGCACAATTCAAATGCAGATTTTACGCCCACGGAATCACATGCCTCTACAATAATCAGCTTGGCCCCCTGGCTTATGAAATCCTCTACATCCTTTGTCTGCTGGGCCTGATCCAGGTTTGCATCCTTTATGACTGCCTGATAGCCCTCTTCTTCTACTTTCTCTTTAATTGTGTCACACATGATCGTGAGACCTTCGTTGGTGTACATTGATGTGGTAATCCCGATTAAACCTTTGCTCTCTCCTTCTGTTTTCTTGGGCGCTTCCTCCGCTTTCTTTTCCCCCGGACTGCATGCACACATGGCCGCGGCCATACCAATACATAGCAGCATACAAAGAGTTTTTTTCATAATACTTTCTCCTTTCAAATGAATATTCTGATAACTTTGTTATTGTGCCCGTGCACGGACTTTCTTTTTCTCAGAATATCACCTGTATATTTAATTGTCAATCGCTTTTTGCTCTTCACTTTATTTTTGTATATTTTCGCTATTTATAACTTGAAAATTTCTCTGTTTTTACTAAAAAGAAAACACCTGGAAATACCTTTATGATTTCCAGATGTCCACTGACTCATTGATCTATTTTATTGTATTTGTCCGGCTGCCGTTCATTTTTTGCTGTTTGATCCCGGTTACCGCCCCTACATACTGGACGGACACAGCCGCGCAGTGTGTGCCGTAATCACAGCATTTTCTTAAGTCCCACCCACACAGCAGCCCGTGAATAAATCCGGCCACAAAATTATCTCCGGCCCCTGTGGAGTCCACTGCCTTAACCTTTCTGGCGGGAATCTGAAAACTCCCGTTCCCGCTGACTGCCGTGCATCCTTTCTCTCCGGTCTTTATGATCACATTCTTCACGCCATATTGAAGGAAGACACTGCCCATTCCGGCAAGGGTTCTCTGCTCCTCCCCCGTCATAATGCGACAGTAATAGGAGGCTTCGTTTTCATTCGGGAACAGATAGTCTATGTAAGGCAGGATTTCTAAGAGATCCTCCCTGAAAATCTCCCTGTATGTGGGCATTTTGGTATCCGCACAGACGACTGCGCCTTCGGCTTTGGCCGCCTTCATCAACCGAAGAATACTTTCTCTTTTGTCCAGCGGCGCCCGGAACAAACTGGCAAATGATACGGCCTCTGCCCCGCGAAAGGCACGTTCGTCCGGCTCGTATCCCGTCAGCATGGTTGCAGGGCTGTTAGCGGACTGCCGGCTCCCGTTTTTTTGTACCATCAGGTTAGCCACCGGGGTTGTGATACTTTCTGATACCGCCGCATGGGATACATCTACCCCGTTGCTCCTGGCCGTATGAAGCACGATGTGGCCTGCCAGGTCATCTCCCACTGCGCACACCAGGCTGACCTGGTGCCCCAGATGGGATAGGACAATGGACTCGTTTAAGGCATCACCTCCTGTATTTAACGAGATTGAATCCGCCCGGTATACATTTTTCTTATAAGGCTTCTCTTCCATCCCTCTGGTGATGCAGTCAACTAATGCCTGCCCAACACATACAACATGCTTTTGGTGTTCCATCATACGACCTCCCTGATTTTATTCATCCTGTAAAAGATATGGCTCCGTCAAAATGATCGTTCCATCCTCCCCTTGGAAAATCAAACGACATGCCCCATATATTTCTTAATTTTACGATGTACTGGTTCTGTATTTATGATTTTACTTCTATGTTATTATACCTAAAATACGCGCTTTTTAACACCCCTTGTACATCGAAAATTTCGGTCAGTTTAACAGTAAATTACTTATTTTTCGATGTACTAATATAAGAACTTACAACACTTAATTAGAATCCATATCAGGATTCCCCCTGTTCCCGGCGGCCATAAAAATGTACCGAGTGTCAGTATTGCTATAAAACGCATCGAACAGATTTTTACTCTGCCGAACACATAAATCAGTATCATAGAGAAAACTAATCCCATCGAAACCTCCTGCCTCCTTAATCTTTTGTTTAAGACTTGCTTGTTACCATTATTTATTTACTTACTTTTTGAATGACCTGCATTCCATATAGATATGTTTAACTTTGTCTCTTATTTAAGAGGTTTCTAAGGTGTCTTTCGGTATATCCGTACTCTCTCGCCAGAGCCTTCAGATTTTTACCGTCATACCGTTCATTTACTATTTTAGATATGTAGTCAGTTCTGTAAAGCCGCATGGGGAAGGTTATTTGCTGTCCCTTCATGTTTTTATAGATCTCTTCCGTATTTTCTATGCCCACAAGATCAACCAGCTGATTGTATATCTCTGCCAGGCCTTCTCGTTTATCTGCTGTGATTAGCAAGCCAATCCCTCCTTCCTGCGGTAACTATACAGAAAATTCAATATTTTATCATCTGCTTATTACATTGAATTATTCCTTATATATTTCCATATTTTTACATGCTCCTGAAACCTTTATGATTATTCCGGGCGATTAGCCCATGCGCTGAAGCGCGTTCAGCGCACGGGTATCGCCGTTTAGCAAAGGCTGGTCG
>NZ_WKZK01000034.1:0-50107 GCF_009680135.1 Eubacterium sp. BIOML-A2 | reverse complement strand
TCTAGAATCACTTAGCAGCATGGGTGCATATCGCAACGGCATATACAGCCCCAGCACCTCCCCGGCCTCCCTGTCATGAAGCGTCCCCGTCCGTCGACAGGACTGAAGCCTGTCAACTAAATCCCGATTTATTGGTCCGGTAAGTTTTTCAGATGTGCAAGTTCCCTATACACAGTAGGTATGCTGCATCCCAGAATGCGTGCAATCCGCGGAACCGATCCTTTGACCAGGAAGACCTTTTTTTCCTGGAGTTTAGAAAGGATTGCTATCCTGTCATTTCTTGAAAACTCTGTAGGGACGTCCTCATGGTACAGGCCGTGCAGTGTCTGGGCAATCGCATTAGAGACACTGTCCTGAAAGGTCTCACTGTCTGAATTATCGCTGTTGGCAACCTTTGCTTTTCCTGTCTCAAGACCACCAAGCATTAGCGCGATGTTGCTGAGCAGCTGGTAGTCTGTTGTATCCATGTTGATACAGAGCATTCCCAGAAGGGTATCACCAGATTTTATAAAATATGTGGAAGAGCGGAGAAGCTTGTTATTTTCTGTATGACCTGAATAGCTTGCTATGTAATCCCGGTTCCTCCATTCTCCGCTGCTGACCATTTTTTTGGCAAAGTCTGTCATAGGGGCGCCTACGCTGCGTCCGCTGATATGGTTGTTTGTAATGGCGACAATACTTTCTGTTCTGCAATCCAGAACTGCCACCTCAAAGCTCTTTCCAAGAGCCTCCCCCAAAAAAGGAACAAGATTCATGTAATAATTCATAAGATCATCCATATGCATCACCTTAATAAAATTTGTCTTTTAACTATCTTACTGAAAACCATATATAGTTGATTGGTATATTCATTTACCAACATATGGTAAATTCAGCCTATCATGAATTTGACGCAAGGTCAAGGCATCTCATAATCCCAAAATGTCAAATGTTAGTGTAACGTTACTCTATACCGGCCGTGAATCAGGAAACTGGCGGAAATAGTTCTGTGCAAACGTGATAAATGCCCGGCTGATCGGAGAGATGGAATTGAGATCATTGTATATAATCCGTATTTCCCTGAAAGGCTCTTCGATCAGCGGCTTTGCAGTAAAAGGAAGGTTCAGGTATTTTTTAAAGGACATCTCCGGGAGAATGCTGACGCCAAGGTTCTGGGCGATCATGGAGACAGTCAGGTTGTCATCGGAAACGGAGTAGACGACGTTAAGTTTTAACTGATATTTGCGGATCAGCTGCCCAACCTGATGGTTTGGTCCTTCACCCGGCATGATGAATACCTCCGACTCCAGATCGTGCAGGGATAGCGCCTCCTTTTCGGTGAGGGGATGGCCGCAGGGAAGGATTGCCTGCAGGCTCTCACGGAACAGAGGAATCGTCTTAAAAGGAAGCTCTGCAGATACGGACGAAAATCCAAAATCCACCCTGCCGCCGGCAAGCATTTCTTCGACTTCTTCATAATTGCCGTCAATGATTACAATATGAATTTTTGGATACTGCAGATTAAACTGGCGCAGAAGGTCCGGGAAGCATTGGATTGCCAGGCTCGGGATTGTGGCAATGCATAGTGTGCCTGATTCAAATTCGTGGTAAGAGGTAAGGGTAAAGTCCAGCGTGTTCTGTGCGTCTACTATATTGCGTATGTGAGGGAGCACATCAATCCCTGCCCGTGTGAGGCTGATGTCATTATTTTCACGGTTTAAAAGTTTAAATCCAAAGGATTTTTCAAGGGTAGAGATGGAATGGCTGACCGCGGACTGCGTATAGCCGAGTTCATTGGCAGCTTTTGAAAAACTGCGGTGCTCCAGGACTTTGAGAAAAATTTCGTATTTTACAGTATCCATAAATTCCTCCTAAATTGTGCAATATAACGGCAACTTTTATAAGCCACTTACAAATGGCTAAAGAGCCATATAAGTTTACTGGATATATATGTTTATGAACATGCATGCGATTTCATTTCTGATAACCCCGCGGAAGGTGATCTGGTGTTTCGTGCACTATGAACAAAATGATAATATTTTTTTATTAAAATTTACCCTATGAAAAAAAGTGAACAGCAGAATGAAAATTACTTGTTGGATTTTTAACGATTTTATTGGTACGATAATTTTATAAAAATTGATTGATTATTTCGACGAAATCAAATAAAAACAAATGAAAGTCTTGAATTATTGAGTAATTATAAAGCAAAAGTTTTGAAATTACAACTACTTTTTTGAGGATGCAATGAAAAGTGAACAGCAGAGCAGAAGAACAAAGTGATAATTAATTATTAAAAAACGTGCGAGGGAGAGACGATTATGGAAGAGTTGACAGGCAGGATTTTTAATATTCAAAAATGTTGTAACAGGGATGGGCGCGGGATGCGGACCACGGTCTTTTTTAAGGGCTGCGGGCTCCGCTGTCTCTGGTGTGCGAATCCGGAAGGCATCTCCTTTAAGCCGGAAATCACACTGAATCCTGTCAATTGTATGGGATGTGGTTTCTGCCTGAAGAAATGCCCCAATGGCGCCGTCTTTCTGGACGAAGAGGGTGCGATGCAGTACGACCGGGCAAAGTGCACTGCCTGCGGACTTTGTGTACAGCTTTGTCCCACTGAGGCGAGAAAGCAGTTTGGGCAAGATTACACGGTAGATGAATTGTTCAGGCGCATTTATCAGGATCGCTTTTATTTCGAGCATTCCGGAGGCGGAGTAACATTTTCCGGAGGAGAGACCTTGATGCAGCCCCGGTTCCTGTATGCGATTGCAAAGAAATGCAGGGAATATCACATCAATGTTGCGATAGAGACCTGCGGATGCGGGGACTATGAAGCTTTTGCCCCCTGTCTGGACTACATAGATTTTATTTATTTTGACATCAAGCATATGGACAGCGGGATGCACCAGAAGATTACAGGCAGGCCAAACGAAGAAATTCTGGAGAACTTAAAAAAAATCTGCGCCCATGGCAATGAAATCTGTGTGCGCACCCCGGTTGTTCCAGGGTGGAATGATTCGGATGAAAATATCCGGACCACGGCACAGTTTATCAGTACTCTGCCTGCCGTACGGCGGTACGAACTGCTTGCATACCACAGGCTTGGCATTAACAAATATAAAATACTGGACATCGAATATCCGCTGCCGGATATCGAGGAGCCGGATACCGGCCATATGCTTCATCTGGTGGAAGCGGCTAATGAAATACTGATTCCTGCAGGAAAGAAATGTTTTTATAACATTGACAACAGTGCAGATGAGTAAGGCGGGCCAGGCACATCACTATGCTGATAGATCGGGAACGGCATCAGAATAAAGCCTGTGAGCGATTGCTAACTTTGGAAGTACAGCAGTATGCTCCAAAGTTCAATAAGATAAACAACTTAACAAATTTTCAAAAAGGAGGAAACACAATGAGCAGTAACAAAGTTGAATTCCTAAAGGCGCGGCTGCGCGACACCAATCCGTCTATTTCCCTGGACAGAGCCAGACTGGTAACCGAATTTTACCGGACCCCTTCCGTTGAATCTCCGATTTCCAGGAAGGCACATTTGCTGGAATATCTGTTGAAAAACATGAAAATTTTCATCAATCCACAGTCCATTTTTGTGGGAGACCATGGTGAGAGATACAGATCTGTTCCCGCATATCCGGAATGGGGCTCAAACTGGATACTGGAGGATATCGATACCTTTGATACCCGCTCCACCGACAATATGGAATGGGTGAACCCCGGAGACAAAGAGGAACTGATCCGGATCTGTACGGAATGGAAGGGACATGGTTTCAGAGAGATTGTAGACAGTAAGATTCCGGACGATATGAAGCAGGCCGCCCTGGACGGTTTAATTACAATCGGTTCACGTATCGTTTCCACAGCAAGCCATATGCCGCAGTATGATGTGATTTTCCAGAAGGGCTTCCGTAAATTGATCGAAGAGATTCAGGAAAAGCTGGATCATATAGAACATTATGACTTTATTACCCAGGAGCAGAAAGATACATGGGAGGGGATGCTGGTCACATTAAATGCAGCGATTATGTTTGCACACCGTTACGCGGATCTTGCCCGTGAGATGGCACAGACAGAGGAAGATGAAAAACGCAGAGAAGAGCTTTTACGTATTGCCGTCACCTGCGAACGTGTTCCGGAATACCCGCCGGAGACCTTCTATGAGGCCATGCAGTTCTTCTGGTTCATTCATTTGATCTATCAGATAGAGAATGCGGGACACAACCATTCGGTCGGACGTTTTGACCAGTTTATGTATCCCTATTTCCAGCATGACATTGAGGCGGGAATCGCTACGGAAGACGATATCGTTGAGATGATCGAATGTATGCTGATCAAGTGGACCGAAATATTCGAGCTGCGTGACCATATTGAAGCAGAAGCCTATGCCGGATTCCCAATGTGGACGAACCTTACCATCGGCGGGATTGATGCGGACGGTAAGAATGCGTGCAACCGCCTGACTTACCTGTTCTTAGAGGCTGCGGACGGGGCACAGACGACACAGCCTGCGATCTCCTTCCGTTATAACAAGAAGATCGACAGGGAAACCTTCAGAAGAGCTCTTAAGCTTACCCAGAAGGGTCTCGGACAGCCGGCATTCTTCAATGATGATATTAATATTCCGCGTGTACTGGCAAATGGATGCAATGATATCCGCGAAGCCCGTGACTACGCGATTGAGGGATGTGTAGAGGCACAGGTTCCGGGCAAAACGGATTTCCGCCCTGTTGCCGGATTTATCAATATCCTGAAAGTACTGGAACTGACGATGTTCAATGGAGTGGATCCGAAGACGGGCCGCCAGTTTGGGCCGAAGACAGGCACAATGGAAGAGATGGATACCATGGAAAAATTCATGGACGCCTATAAGGCACAGCTGTCTTATATCATCGATTACCACCTGAAGGCATATGGAATCTGTTCCGCACTTCATTCACAGATCTGTCCGACGGTATTCGCATCTACCCTAGTGGACGGCTGTATTGAAAAGGGCCGCATCCTGCAGAAAGATGGCGCAAAATACAGCAGTACCGGCACCTTCATCAGCGGCGTGGCTAATGCAGCCGATTCGCTGGCCGCGATTGACCAGGTTGTTTTCCGCCAGAAACTGCTGACCCTGCCGGAACTGGTTGAGATACTTGCCAATAATTATGAGGGGCATGAGGAATGGCATCAGATGCTCCTGAATAAATATGTACACTTCGGCAATGATGAAGATTTAGTAGATGATTACTGCCGCCAGGTTGTAACCTACTGTGCAGAAGAAAACCGTGCACATAAAGATTCCCGCTTTGGCCAGTATGAACTGATCCTTCTGAACCAGACTTATAATATCTGGCAGGGACGTGTCGTAGGCGCTACGCCGGACGGACGTATGGACGGGGAGCCGCTTGCGAACAATGCTTCACCTTCCAACGGTATGGATCGCAATGGCCCGACCGCAGTAGGCAACTCCATCGGAAAGATGGATACGATTATGGTTCCAAAGGGAGTTCTGGTAAATCACAAGTTTGACCCTGCCGTTGCAAAGGGCGAGAAAGGGCTGGAAATGCTGGAATCATTTGTGAAAGGTTACTGCGAAGCAGGCGGGCAGCATGTGCAGATCAATGTAGTGGATTCGGAGACCCTGCGTGATGCCCAGGCACATCCGGAGAACCATAAGAACCTGATGGTGCGTGTGGCAGGCTACTCCGCATTCTTCGTAGAGCTTGACCCGCGTGTACAGGAAAATATCATCGGGCGTACAGAACATACCAACTGCTGTTAATTCATGGGGCCGTATCATAGCTTATTTTGCAGCTTGCAGCGAACCCGCCCCGTCGGGGTATACATTATTCTGCAGCTATGCTGCAGATCCGCCCGCAGGGCATGAGTTACGGGGTGCCCTTTGGGTATACATTATTCTGCAGCTTGCTGCAGACCCGCCCACAGGGCATGTATTACGGAGTGCCCTTTGGGTATACATTATGGGAACGCTTTAGTATACATACATGGCGGCAGTCTCTCCAGGCGGATATAGAATGCCCCGGTGAATCAATATTATAAATCATGCAGGAAGCCGCCCGGGAGAGTGGTGTTTCTCCGGGCGGCATAGAAAGAGGCGTAACAAAAGAACAAGAGAGTAAAAGAACAAGAGAGAGAGGGATACAAATATATGGATAAGAAAAATATGAGCTGGTTCACATTTTTTAAATTAGCCGGTGCGCTGCTTGCATTCCTGATTGGCTCCGGTTTTGCATCCGGGCAGGAGACCATCCAGTACTTTTCAGGCTATGGTTATATGGGGATTGCGGTGGGCATCATCAACTTCCTGATGATGTATCTGACTTATGTAGCATATGCATACGCGGGGAGGACCCGCGGCCTGGCCAACCTGAACGAAGTTGCCACATTTTACGCCGGGAAATATGCAGGAAAATTATTTGAGATCTTTGCGTGGCTGTTTGTAGCCTGCTGTTTTATCTTCATGTGTTCAGGCGGCGCATCCACATTTAACCAGCAGTGGGGCGTACCGATGCCGATCGCTACTGCTATCATGGTAGTGGCTGCTGTAGCAACCGCAATCTTCGGGTTGAAGCGCACGGTTGACGTAATCGGATGGCTTGGGCCGGTTATCGTCTGCTTTACGTTGATCGTCGGGCTGATATCGGCTTTCACATTCTTCCCACGGATTTCGGAAGGCATAGCCCTTCTCGACAGCGGGGCTGTTACGATTACCCGGGGAACCAATCATTGGCTGACAGCAGGATTTTCTTTCGGAGGCTGTTCCCTTCTTCTGGTTTCCAACTTTGTTTCTACTCTGGCATATGACCAGCGTGAATATAAATTTGGCCGTTTCAAAATGATTCTTTTTACAGGTGCATTCTTCATTTCCACAGTTTCTGTCCTGATGGGGCTGAACCATTTGGGAAATATTGAAGAGGCAGCAACAGTTGCGATTCCTAACCTGGCACTGGCTTCCCATATCATGGGTTCCGTGGGCACGCTGTTTGCGGTTGTCATCATATTGGCCATATATTCCACGATCTGTCCGTCACTGTGGAATACCATTAACTTTTTCATTAAAGATGATAAAAGCCCGAAGTACAAGATTGCGATTGTAGGATTTGGCGTGCTTACTTATGTACTGTGCCTCTTCGTGCCATATCAGAAGCTGCTCGGTGTTATCATGACCTATTGCGGCTACACAGGATTTATCGTATTCTTTGTGATTGTGATCCGGTACTTTATGGTAAAATCCAAGGACGACAAAGAAGGAATCAAAGCTTAATCCATCCGGCAATGTGATGGAATGAAAAAAATTTACCGAGTACATCATTAGGTCTGCTTAAGTGGCGGTTAATTATTATATGATGTACTGGCTTAGGAGGTTTTAACATGTTTAGACCAGTTGCACAGCTGCCTTTGGATTACAGCGTATTTAAAGATAAAAAGTCCATTTTCTCCTGGGCGCCGTCCGGAGCAATTCTTTTCGGAAACGGTGCTGCCGCAAAGACAGGGGAAGAATTGAAAAAACTGGGCGTAAAGAAGGCGACGCTCGTAACGGATCAGGGGCTGGTGAAGTTCGGGATTGCTGCAAAGATTATTGAATCTGTAAAGAATGCGGGCATCGAGCTGAACGTATACGACCAGTGTGAACCGGATTCGTCTGTAGAGACTGTAGAAAAAATAGCAGATTTAAGCAAAGAAGCAGATGTCATAATTGGCCTTGGCGGCGGGAGTTCTATGGATCCCGCCAAGGCAGCCGCAATTGTTGTTACGAATGGCGGCAGTATCAGGGATTATCAGGGGTGTGACAAATTCAAGACCGCACCGCTGCCCATTGTAGCCATTCCGACTGCGGCGGGGACTGGAAGCGAGTGTACGCCGTTTGCGGTGATTGCAGACCGGCAGAGAGAATGGAAGATGCCGATCGGCGGTACCGGGATCATGCCGGCGCTTGCGATCTGTGACCCGGAACTGACCTACTCCCTTCCGGCAGGTATTACTGCGGCAACGGGGATGGATGCACTGACCCATGCAATTGAGGCTTACACATCCCGCTGTACGGAACCGATTTCTGATGCGCTGGCATGCCAGGCTGTAAAATTGATTGCACACGCCCTGCGTCCGGCAGTCTACCGCGGTGACAGCGACAAGGACGCCCGCTATGATATGATGATGGGCGCGATGCTGGCAGGCTATGCATTTACTACGGCCAGCCTTGGGATTTCCCACTGCATGGCACATCCTTTGGGAGCACAGTACCATGTTCCGCACGGCGTCGCGAATGCCCTGTGCCTTCCGGTGGTGATGGAATTCAACATGGGGGCCTGGCCGGAGCGTTATGCAGATATTGCCGGTTTTTTTGGGGTCAATACTGCGGGGTTGTCCGTGAGGGAGGCCGCGAAAAAGGGCGTTGCGTGTGTCTATGAACTTCTGGAGGATATGCCGGTTCCGCCGCTTGCCTCCTACGGGGTGACAGAAGAGAGCCTGGAACGCCTGGCCGACGATGCAATGCTGGGGGGCGACCGTCCCAACAATGCAAGGATGACGACAAAGGATGATTTTATCCGCCTGTACAGGAAAGTTATGGAGCTCAAGAAAGATGAGAAAATTTAAAAAGCTTGTAGTGCTGGAACCTGTCCGGTTTGATAAAGCGGCAGAAGAAGCACTGTTTGAATATGCGGAAAATGTACGGATCTACCGCGACATTCCTCCTGATGACGCGGAAAAAATCAGACGTATGAAGGATGCAGAAGCGGTGCTTGTGTTCTATACGAGTCAAATCGGTGCACAGGTGATTGAGGCCTGCAAGGATCTCCGGTACATCGGAATGTGCTGCAGCCTTTATACGCCGGCAAGCGCGAATGTGGATATTAGTTATGCCCGGGGGAAAGGAATCACTGTGACCGGAATCCGGAAGTATGGTGACCAGGGCGTACCGGAGTTCATCTCGAGTGAACTGGTGCGCCTGTTCCACGGATTTGGACCGAGGCGCTGGCGGGAAGAGGAAATGGAGCTTACAGGAGTAAAGCTCGGTATCGTGGGCATGGGAGATGTGGGCACAGCAGTTGCAGAATTAATGCTTGCATTTCAGATGGATGTTTATTATTTCAGCCGGACCCGCAAGCCCGGTATAGAAGACAAGGGCGCAAGGTATCTGCCATTTCACAGGCTGTTGGAAACGGTGGATGTGCTCACGACACATCTTCATAAGAATACGGTCATCATGGCGGAGAATGATTTTAAGCGCTTTGGAAATGGGAAAGTGCTGATCAATACGACTTTTACACCGCCTTACCCGCTGGATGCGCTAAAGGGCTGGCTGCAGCAGCCGGGTAACTATTATATAGTGGACAGTGCGGTTTCGATCGGAGGGAAGGATGGAGAAATCTATCAGATGCCGAATGTGATTTGTCCGGATGTCATAGCGGGGCAGTCTGTTTTGTCAGGCGTCCTGCTTAGGAAGAAGGTATTGCAGAATATAGAAGAGTACCTGTCTTCACAAGACTTTTGATACCCGCTCTTGCAGCAATGAATTTTCAGATACACTGCCAGGATACGGGATCGGCTGCTCGAAAGAGCATATTATATTTTAAGTTAAGGAGAGAGCTTATGCGAGAAATTATATCAACTTTATCAGCCCCAGCGGCTATAGGACCTTATTCACAGGGAAATCAGATCGGGAAACTGCTCTTTTTGTCGGGGCAGCTTCCGGTTGATATGGGGACCGGCGCTTTTCCGGAAAGCGTGGAAGAACAGACGGAGAAATCGCTGACCAATATCCGTTCCATTCTTGAGGCCAAAGGAGGTACGATGGATCACGTTGTAAAGACAACAGTATTCCTTAGCGACATGAACCATTTTGCCGCCATGAACCGTATATACGAGAAATTCTTCACAACAGGCGCATATCCCTCACGCAGTGCGGTAGAAGTGGCAAGGCTGCCCAAGGATGCACTGGTGGAGATTGAGGCAATTGCCTATATTGAATAATCTTAACAGTTCAGGCGTGAATATTACGTTGAAAATGTACCCCTGTTCCGGAGGAATACTCGGAATACTCAAGGCGGGCGTGAACTGTTACACATCATCTCATGGTCTACAGACCGCCCTATAAATGGACAACTGCATCAGGTAAGGAGAAAAAGACATGAAGTACAATTTTGATGAAATTATTGACCGGCGCCATACAAGCTGCATGAATACTGACGGGTTCAGACAGTACATTTTCCATGCGGACGAAAACATGAAATTCCCCTATGCGGATGAGGAGTTTATCCGTATGTGGATCGCGGACATGGAGTTTGCCACACCGGACTGCATTATCGATGGGATACAAAAAAGACTTGACCGGAAGATTTTTGGATATACCAGACTCTTTGGGGATGCGTATTTCCAGGCATTTCAGGCATGGACCAGAAAGCTGTATGGCTGGACATTTCCTCAGTCAGATCTCTACATATCCCATGGAGTTATCCCTGCGTTATATGAACTGACCGGTTATATATGTAAGCCGGGCGATAAGGTACTGATTCTGACCCCGTCCTATGCATACTTCAAGTATGCCGCAGAATATAACAATGTGGAATATGTCTGCTCAGACCTGTTGAACCGGAAGGGGGACGGCTATTATGAAATGGATTTTGAGGATATCAGGAATAAGGCGGCGAACCCGGATGTGAAATTATGTATATTCTGCAGTCCACACAATCCTTCCGGGCGCATCTGGACAGAGGAGGAACTGCGTACATTTGCAGATATCTGCATGGAGAACGGACTGCTGATTATCTCGGATGAAATCCATTGTGACCTGATCCGCAGCGGGCTTTCACACACTCCCCTTGCAAAGCTGTATCCCAATAGTGACAGGATTATCACCTGCATGGCTCCGAGTAAGACATTTAATACCGCTGGCCTGCAGTTTTCCAATATTATCATTCCGAATGAAGACGTACGCAAGCTCTGGCTGGCACGGCATAACTTTGACCTTAATCCCCTTTCGCTGGCGGGTGCGCAGGCGGCTTATGAAGGAGGATACGACTGGATGATGGAACTGAGGCTGTATCTGGATGCGAATTTCGAATTTGTGAGGGCTTATCTGGAGAAGCATCTGCCGAAAGCCGTATTTCGGATTCCGGAGGCAACCTATCTTGGATGGGTGGATATTGGGGCATATGTAGAAGACGGTATGAACCTGCCATTGTTCTTTGCGGAAAATGCGGGAGTACTGCTGGAGGGAGGCAATATGTTTGTACGGAATTCAGACACGTACATCCGCCTCAATGTGGCCTGCCCAAGGGCTCTGCTTAGCGAGGGGCTTTCGAGAATCTGCGGGGCTCTGAATAGACGTGAACGGAAGCGACGCTAAAGGAATACTTTATGTGATTGTTTTTTGAATCGTTTAGATGCTTTTATGTCAACAGGACTCCGGCAAATCGTCGTCTTCTAAGGATGAATATCGTAAAATGCTCCAAGAGCTTTTTAGCAACAATGTGTTCATTTGTATAAGTCCTATGACCGGTTTCGCATCTTTGCAGACGACACTTTTAATAACCGATTTTGGAACTATTATTTGTGGCACCAGTCTTTTCATTGCATGGTGCCACAAACAATAGCGATCTTGTAAAAATTTGCACGCTGCCATGTAAAGTATGTCGGAATAGTACTGAACATCAGATTCGCTTCCGTACTCGGACAGCTCTTTCGCAGTGGCGGCGATCCAGATAGCAGCAAATTCTTCTTCGTTTTGAGCCTCTATCAGCATTTTAGCCGTTTGGATCGTTCCCCTATTTGTTAGCTTGGTGAAATAGAAAAATTGTATTAAAATATATCACAATAATTTCCTTATTGTAATCGCTTCATAGATAAAATCGAATATTCACATGCGTTCTTAGCATATTTAGTCTAACATTATTGCATTTTGTCGCCACTATCTCCGTCACCCTTATATCAAGCCCACGACAAAAATTCTCAACTATTTTTTATCTAAATCAAATTTAAAGTTATCTAAATTTGCGTTTGCATAGTTTCTAATATCAATACCGGCAACCGTCCCTAACTTATACAATTCATCTAAAATCATATAGAAAAACGCTAAAACTGTTTCCTCACCAGAAGCATGCAATAGAGAGAGTTTTGACTCTCTATTAACTAAAAATGAATGATTTTTAATTGCACATCCAAGATCAATATATTTAAATAAATTCAGATGCTTTTCAATTTTATCAATATTAATGGAATCAATTGATAAAATACCTCCAATAATCTTGGTCAAGTTACGTGGCGGATAATATTTACCAGCATTAATCACTCCCCTGGCTGAACGTTCAAGAACATTTACACTCTCTATTTTATTATTTGCATACGCTAAAGTTTTTTTATTAATTTTCGGTTTAGATTCAAAAACAGCATACACGCTTTCTGCTGTTATAAACTTTTCACCAGCATCCGTTCCAAATATCAAAGGAGCATATAAAGCATCATAAATGATAATATCTATCTGGTCACTTACATTCCCCTTAGAATCGAAAACAAAACCTTTGTCCACCGCATACTTATTTGGTAAAAAGCTTCTGAAAAAATCTATCCATGCACTTTCACAATGCTCTCCCTTTGTTACCGGATGTTCTAATAAAACACTCAGTTTACTCTCCAGTATTGTTTGCTTTGTGTTAAATAAAGATTTTATATCCATACCCATTCTCCTCTTTGCACTTAATTACTGTATTCGGTTTATTCTGTGCTTAACATCCACCACGAAGTGGGGCGGGCTTTGACCTAAGGGGGTACCCCTGGCGGATGCCTTAGAGCGTCAAGAATCATCTTGGTTCCCATTTTATGTAAATACATATTTGTATCATTTTTTCTTTAAATATTTAGAGAGATTTCCGTCCTCTCGACCATGGTTTTCACCTAAATAAATGCAAAGAGAGTCGAATTTCTCCGACTCTCTCAAGTATGTGTCCGCGAACACATACCCCAATTATTATTTATAGTATACTGCTTCTCGCCAGAATATGCAAGACTTAAACGAAATTTTTCAAAGCTTGCATGCGTACTGACAAGTCCGGGTGAATGACAAGCGAAGCAACTGAGGAATTGACTGCTGCTCTGTAATCGTCTGTAATTTTCTCAAATTCGCGAATGAATGCCTTGATTTCCGTTTTAGGCATATGTAACAGCTTTAAATAGTAACACATGAGAAGTATGTAATCTCCGATGGTCTTGAAATTAATATATGGGACGCCGACTTCATTTTTCAGGCATTGTTTCATAGCTGGAGTAGGATCAATGTTTCTAAACCTCGTATCGAAAACAACAGCGTTGTGTGCTATTGCATTCCGCAAATCTTTCAAGGTGTAAATATACTTATACAGTAATTGTCTATCTGTATCACTTGCAAGATTGAGCCCAAGCCTCTTTGAAATATTATCTCTCACATCGTAGGTCAGACAGGAAAGCAGATAACCTAAATCACCCATCGTCATTATCTCAAATAAAGCCCATATTGGGACATCTGAATATCCAACGTTATTATAAAAATGTGTTATTTTGGGATTATTGCCACGATATGCTCTTGCAAGGTTAGCTTGAATCGAATTTTGCAAATTTAACTTATTCTGTTGTAGCTTTTTCTTTTGCTCAGGTGTATATGAAGCTGGTGCATTGTGGTACCCGCTTACGACCTTGTCATACATTGCCTGAATGCTTTCAGAATTTGCACCAATCAAAATCCCCTCTAATGCAATATTCTTAATTGCAGTCTCAATAAACATCATTTTTCCGTACAAAAGTGCTTTTAATGCTGAGTCGTATTGTATCGTTGCATATATTTCGTTATATGTAGTGAATGGTAATCTTGTACCAGCATTTTTGAAAAAGCGGTATCCTTTATACCCATGGAAATAGCCGGTATTAATCAACTGCCTTTTTTGCGCAGTTCCCGATATTGTTATTCCATTATCCCTAAGATGGCGCATCAATCCATCTGTTGTCTTGTAACTAATAAAATCCTCCTACCATGCATTATAAAAGTAGCATATCACGTTTTGAGTTATAAAACAATGCAGACAGAAATCAATTTTCCTCAACATACCAAAATAGCTTCGGGATAAAACCAAGACCTCTTCTGTCGTCACAATCTATGTTAATGCTTCAAAAGGAGTTCAGTGACTATACCCAGGTGATAGCTGCAGGATCGGCGGGACCGTTGCAGTTTCAGGCAAAACAGATTATGGAATATATTACAGATCCCGTGCTGCGGAGCCTGCCGGTTATAGCAGGGGAATCGTGAGCGGCAGTATGTTAGTAGATACTAATAAGAAGCAGTTATTTTATAAATCCACAGGAACAGTATAACATGTATGAGTTATACTGTTCCTGTGTCCTGCTTAGTGTAAGGGGGCAGACCTTTATGCAAAGGGCAAAGGGGGCAGACCCCTTTGCGTTTCTGTCAAGTCCATTACAGTCTCTTCACTTCAGCCCCTCCGCTGACACTCTCAAAACTGAAGGAAGCTCCTCCGCCCTTATAAGTACCCCGTCCTTCTTTCTGTGACATCTCGAAGTCGCAGTTAAAATAACCGCTGACGGTGTCCAGTTTGTAAGTGAATCCGTCGTTCTCCTGTATGGTAAAGGACGCATTACCACTGACGCTGTCGGTTCTTATCTTATCCGGGCAGACTTTTGAGGTTACGGAGATGAGTCCGGATACCGTATCGGAATCAATATTCCGGAAGCTTCCTTCTACTTGTATATCGCCGCTGGTTGTATTCGTCTCCAGTTTGCCGTCTACATACAGTGTGTTTCCGGTCAGACTTCCACTGGTACTGTCCATGGAGAGCCCACTGGTTTTGCAGCCGGTCAGATCAAAATCACCGGACGTGGAATCCAGGCGGAACTGGTCTGCCGTTATTCCGCTTATCTCTGCATCTGAGGAGATCGTATCAATCCGGAACGAACCCATGGATTCTGCTGTCTTTTCCGGAATTTTAACAAAAAGTTCCTTGTGAAGAGTGGAGTTGTTAAAAAACCCCCTTTTCTGTGCCTTTTGATATTGAATGATCAGTTTGCCGTTTTTAACATAATATTGAAGCTGTTGTTTTTCGCTCAGATCCTGTGATGCTTTTTCATAAAACTGTACGGTCTTGCCGTCGTATGTTGCCACATGGATCCGCCCGTCAAGCCAGTTGAGTTCCAGGTCTTTTATCTCATTTCCGTCGATCTTGGCACTTCCTGTTTTATATTTTCCGGAATCAGCATAGTTGTAACCGTTGTTGATTCCAATGGAAATGACGTTGATCTTTCCGAACAGACCGAGAATAAGTATTACAGTTAGGGCCACAGCCGCGATTGTCCAGGCTATGATCCTGATGACTGCCGATTGCCTTCTATTCATGATTGCCTCCTATTTTTTCAGTTCAAATATAGCCTTCAGGATTCCTTCCACTGCAACACCGATCAGGAATATGACCCAGGTGATATGCCATGCCATTGTCCAGAAGCTGACTACGATGTAAATAACCACAATGACAGCCCACAGTGCGCTGCTGAGCGCTCTCATTGCTCTTCGGCTGGAATCCGTCTGCTCCTGCCATTCCTTGAACTCTTCCACGATAGAGTCATCGGTTCTCTGGTAGCGCGGTTTGGTCAGGTTGTTGTAAATAAGCAGTGCCGTTGCGACTGCAATCATAATAAACATGAGAGCCGGTGCTAGTTTGTTCTCGAAAACAGTATCGGAGAGCAGGATAGGAGGGAGAACACTCATAATGTACATCATTACCGCAACAGAAATCAGGACTGCCGACTTCCTGCGTCCCTTATCCAGCGCTTCTTTCGTTACAGGCAGGCTTTCGGAGGATGGCGCCCCGTGAAGCCCTGCCAGGAGCTCATCCATATCGCCGATGCTTGCAACCGCTATGTTGTATGCCGCCTCGGGGGTTCTGCCTTCTGCGATCATGTCGTGGTACTTATCGACCAGATTCTGCAGAATCTCTTCCTTTAACTCTACGGACTTCCTGGTCGGTTTGACATCCCGGAACAGATGATCCATATATGCTCTTAATTTATTTTCCATGTGTATCCTCCTTCTTCTCACCACTCCTGATTAAAATATCAATGAGCCCTTTGGCTTCCTCCCACTCCGCTTTCATCCGCTGGTAAGCCAGATCCCCCTCCGGCGTGATGGAATAGTAACGCCTTCGGGCGCCTGTGTTCTCGTCCCCCCAGTAAGAACAGATATATCCCGCGCTTTCCAGCCTACGGAATGCCGTATACAGGGTGGCTTCTTTGAGCTCATACTGATTGTCTGTCTTTATCTGAATGTCTTTGTTGATCTTATATCCATAACTGTCTTCTTCGGTCAAATGGGCCAGAATGATTGTGTCCGTATGTCCGCGAATCAAATCGGATGCTATTGACATATATTCATACCTCCTTTTCTGTACTTACATTTAAGCATAGTATACCTCGCCTGTCAATGTATATATGGAAATAAAATATATTCATGACAATTGTCATGTGGTTTTATGGTTTACTATGGTGTTTAAGAAAAAACGCTTTATTATAGAATATAGTACGAAAAAGGACATATTCTATTGTTGGTTTTTTTAATACATGATAAAATATAAAAGTGGTGATAAAGTTTTCTTGGAAAATTTCAAGGGGATTTTATTGCCTTTTTATTTTACATAGAAGTTTGAGGAACTTATAAATAATTTAGAAGTAACAGTTCAGACGCATCTGAATTATTGCATATAGAAAATCCTCTAAGTGAAATAAGCAGCATAAACGATTGTGTTGGTCAGAAAGGAGCCGCTATGGCAGAAAAAACAGAGAGAGAAAAAAACAAAGAAACAGAAGAATTAAAACAAATAATTGTAGACAACATCATTGAGAATTATATACATAAAGAAGGATAGAAAGAAGGGAAAGCATGGAGAGTAGAACACTAACAGGCCATTTGCTGACGCCTATGTTCAGTTATGGTGAGAATCAAAAATTTCCTGAATTCAGAGCCACGGAGCTGAAGGGCATGATGCGCTATTTATATCGGATTGCATGTCCTGCTAAGCTTAGTGTGCTTAAGCAAGATGAGGCGGAACTTTTCGGAGGAAGTACCGGAGACAGAAAGGAACAGGCAGGACATGCATCTCCTGTACAATTGTTTTTGATGCAGGCAAGACAGGAAAGGTTTGAGGCTGAGAGTTTATTGCTGCATGATGAAAAAAGACAGAGATCCATATTTAATTGTATACTTCAAGATGAGTTTAAACTAAGAATCAGTATGGACAAACGGATATCCATTCAAAACGAATTGCTTTCAAAAATAGCAGATATAGATTGGTATAAGAAAGAGGCGGCTTTGGCGCTTCTTCTCTGCGGCATGGGAAAACGCAGCAGAAAAGGTAGGGGAAGAGTCATGCCGGACGAATATCAGCAGAAGGATAAGGCTCAGGCATTGGCCTGGATTTGCGATGGTTTGAACAAGATCGCGAAAGCAACGAGTGAAGAGCTAAAACCAGAAGAAAAGAAATATGAAATAAGAGACGGCACAATATATCCGTACGTACAGAAGAAAGGGCGGAATTCTGGTAATAGGGATCTGAAACGGCCCGCCATAAAGAAAATTGTTTTGGGAGAGTGTCTGTCAGAATGGAAAGAATCTGCTTCACGCAGCGGGGGCAAAAAAAGCCTGGATGTTTTTTTGAAGGCGGTTGATACGGAATGCCATTATTTGAGGGGAAAACAAAAATATGAATTCCTTAAAGATGGGCAGATACTTAAGTTGAGCAAAGCCATTGGACAAATCGATGGAAAGGAACGCTTTGCATCTTCACTCATCATTGGGTTCATACAGACAGATGAAGGGATATATCCGGTTTACACCTTTGTAAAAGCATTTCCAAATCTAAAAGAGGAACTGGATGCAGACTGCTCCCTGCGTGAACAATTTATCGAAATGGTTGAAAAGTACAGGATATAGTACAAAAACGAGAAGGGAGATGAAGGTGTGAGATATTTGCTGTTATTTACAATAGGGCCGGTACAGCCATTGATTGTAAATTCGCGGAAGGTAAGCGACATGTTTGCGGGAAGCCGCCTTTTATCAAGTCTGATGCAGGATGCGCTTCAGATTTTGGAGCATCAGCAGGAAGTTCGGATTTTATTCCCCTTTATAGAGAAAGGGGAGGGGAATTGCCCCAATATACCGAACAAGCTGATTGCAGAATTGAACCTCACAGAAGGAAAATCGCCGGAGGAGATTGCCACATTTTTGGAACTGTATATTAAAAAACAGTTTTTTACAGTCTGCATGGGTTATTTGAATGATGTAGGAATTATGGAAACAGAGGAGGGATCGGCGGCGCGGCAGCTCCGGGATTTTTTAGAGGTTTTTTGGATTGCCGAGGAATATGAGAGCCAGCCCTATTCAGAAGTGTACCAAAAGCTTTTCAGAAAGATGAATCTGGTAAAAAGCATACGAACGTTTTCTCAAAATCAAGAACCCTGGAATCGAAAATGTGCTCTATTTCCTCAATATAATGCCATCTATGCAAAATGCGGGAAAAGTGCAGGTGTCAGGCAGTATCCGGCAAATATAAATCCTACAGACGTTTATGATATTTCCGAAGTTCCCAAATTGACGTACGCAGTAAAGCCGAAAGAAGCACTTTCAGCGATTGCCATGGTGAAACGTAGTTATGGCAGAATATTAGGAATGTATTCATTGCGTCAGATGCTGCTCAGGCATCAAATCGGTAAAATAAAAAACGGGAAGCAGATCTTAGTAGATCTGGAGAACAGGGCAGGAGGAAAAACAGTAAGTCCGACAGGAGATCAGATTGCTAACGCTGTGTATGATTACGGCCATGGCAACCCGCCTGATTATGAAGAGTATGATAAGGATGCGTGGGAATACGCGGTGCAGCTTTATCACACCATACAGGAAGAGGATATATCCCTCAGCGATTATTATGCAATGCTGAAATTTGACGGCGATAATATGGGAGAAATATTTCTGAATAAGCATACAGTGAAAGAGCAGCAGGAACTGAGCAGGAGTATCAGCGATTTTGCGTCAGAGATACCCAATGTCCTAAAGGAATTTAATGGACTTCTGGTTTATGCAGGAGGGGAGGATTTCCTCGGTTTTTTACCATTGGATACACTGTTGGCGTGTCTGGATAAGCTGCAAAAATTATTTCAGGAGAGGGTAAAGCTGACTTTTTCGGCGGGAATAGTGATAGCGCATCTAATGCAGCCTTTGAAAATGGTTGCACTTGCTGCTGAAGAGATGGAAATGAAAGCAAAACAGGCAGAAGGAAAGGACGCATTTGTGCTGGGCATCTTGAAACGGAGCGGAGAAAGAGTGGCATCCCCACCGTACAAATTCGATGATTATTCAGGATGCGCCTATCCGAAGATGACGGATTTAAGGCGGCTGCTGGAGACGATCTGTAAGAATGAATGCCCCAGGGCCCTGCTGAACAATATTATCACTTTGTTCCGTTGTTTTCTAAAGGAAGACGTCCGACCGGAGAAAGCAAGGGCAGAGATTTTATTGAGAGAGTCTGTCAGTGTTTCTAATGCACAGAATGCAGATGAACTGGCGGACTGTCTGGTACTTTTTTATGAAAGAGAAGAAAGCCTGGATGCTTTTCTGGACACATTGAATGCGGTATTATTTCTTGCAAGGGAGGCGGGATCATGTATTATTTAATAGAACCACTGGATAATTTTTTCTTCCGTACGTCCGTACCGTTTGAGGCTGGGGGAGAAACGACGGCTATTGAGAGCCTGGATATGCCATTACCCTCCGTGTATGCAGGAGCATTTAAAAATTTACTGGGGATGAACTCAGGTGTGGATGGAAAGATTCAAATCGGCTTTAACGGACTGCTTTTGGAAAATGAATTCCTGCTTCCTGTACCGGCAGATCTAAGCTGGCAGGAGGGGACGGAAAGTGATTGTGGAGATTCTCCAAAAGGAGACTTGGAAAGACTTGGTACGATGGAGCTTACACCGAAACCTGTCTCTAACTTTCCTTTAAAATATTGTCTGTGCCAAAGAGGGGGGCATTCTAAAAAGAAAAAGGAACCAAAAAATTTATTCATGCCGGATCAGGAAATCGAGGCATACTTAAATGCGGAGAAAGCGGAATTTAGCGGCATAGATTTGGATGACAGATATCTGGTAAAAGAAGAGAAGGTCGGAATCGCAGTTGATGCCGGAAGCGGAACATCAAAAGAACATCAACTGTATCAGATAAGCATGGTCAGACCTGCGAAGGATCAGGAGTTAAAGCTGGCGGCAGACGTGAGGATTCGGAAACGGGACATGCCCGGTTGTAAAGATAAGAACAAAGAAACGGGGGGAATTCATGATTCCAAAACGACAGGCGTGGTGAGATTTGGCGGAGAAGGTAAGCTGGCTTTTGTCAAGGAAGGTCCATGCAGCCTGCAGATAAAGGTAAAGCAGGAGGATGCAAAGTATTTTAAGATATATCTTGCAACACCTGCAATTTTTGAAAAGGGATGGCTTCCCGGCTGGGTGGATGAGAATCGGTTAGAGGGGATGTTTACCTTTAAGGAACGTCAGGTAAAAGTCAGGCTGTTAGCGGCCTGTGTTGGAAGGTACATTCCCTGCGGCGGTTTTGGGTTTGATAAAGAAGAGGACAGATATCATCCGAGGGAAATGCGATTTGCAGTACCGGCGGGAAGTGTCTATTATTTTGAATTGCTGTCCGGCACCTTTGCAGATGCAGTAAAACTGTTCCATGGAAAATGTATGAGCGATTATAGAGAAAGCAAAGGGTTTGAATATCCGAAATATAAAAAATACCGTTATTGTGACAGAGGGTTTGGATATGCCCTGGTGGGAAAACTGCGGAAAGAACAGGAGGAAATAATTCATGGATAAAGAGACATCTACGTTAATGATGATGCAGACACTTACGCCAACTCATGTTGGAAGCGGGACAGAATTAAGTTATGTAGATTTGCCGCTTCAGCGGGAGATACATACAGGATTTCCCAAAATAGAAGCGTCTACTTTAAAAGGCAGTATTCGAAATGCCGTGAGTTCTTCAGAAGGCTTAAATAAGAAAGGCACTGTGTATGCAGGCGTAAACATGCTTTTAGGAGATCCTGACAAAGGGGACTATGCATCCGCCGTGTCTATCACCGATGCAAGGCTCTTATTCTTTCCGGTCAAGTCTGCTCTTGGAATTTTTGCATGGATAACCTGCCCTTATGCAATGAAGCGTTTTTTGAAAGATTATGAGATTGTTTCGAAATGTGTATTAAAGAACGGCATACATGTGGGTTATGGCGGAACGGATCAAAAGTGGGAGCCGGAAGAAGGAAGCGTCTATTATGCTGATCGAAAGAACTTGGAAATAGCTAAGAGGAAAGGCAATTTTTACGAAGTGAAAAAAGATACAGCTGAGCTGCAGATTATGCTGGAAGATTATACTTACAGAGCTGAAGAGAATAAGACGTTTGGAAAACTGCTGGAGATGATATCCTCGCATCTGAAGGATATGGGAATGGACTGGAAACAATTTATCAGTCATACTGTGCTGGTGCAGGATAATGATTTTGTCCACTTTGTCAAGCATTCCACAGAGGTGGCAACCAGAATAAAAATAGATTCGGATACAGGCACTACCCAAAGTAATGCGCTTTTTACGGAGGAATATCTGCCGCCGGAAACTATAATGTACAGCCTCTTCTTTTTTGGAAAATCGAACCAGCCTCAGAAAAGAGCGAATACGGACGGTGAATTCAATAAACAGCTGACCCCAAAAGAGGTTAGAGAAGAATTTCTAAATCAGTTTAACCAGGATATATTTCAAGTCGGAGGAGACAGTTCATTAGGAAAAGGTTTTGTGAAAAAATGCTTTTGGAAGGAGGAGGAATGATGGGAGCAATCCATGACGAAATGTCCAAAGAGGCTTATGAAATGGTGCGGAAAGCAGGCATTAATAATTCTGAATTTCGAAGTTTGGCAAGAGCTTTTCCATCAATGCTCCAGGTAAATGGTTTGGGTAATGCAATCGCGTTTTTATATGCAAAAAAGAATGATCAAAACAAGAAAGATAAGAAAAATGAAAAAGATGTCAAGAATGTTCATGACATACTTTATAAGGAAATAGAATGCTGGACATGGAGAACGTTAGAGCACCAGCAGGAGGAGCAAGCCCAAAAGTCAGAAAATCCAAAGCTTCCCCTCGATTTGATGGAGCGGATTACAAAACTCGATAGCACTGGATATCGGATCTATACAGACGAGATTATGCATCTGTGCTTATGGATCAAGCGGTTTGCAGAAGGTATGATTAAAGCAGAGAAGTAAGCCATGCACAGCCGGAGGAAGGGGAAAAATGATTGAGATGAAAGAGATTTATCAGCCAGCCAGGCTGGGGCAAAATAGTCAGAATGAAAAAGTGACACAACGTTTGGGCTATCTGCCCAATGACTCTGTAGATTTCATATGTCAGATGAATAAAAAGGAAGTAACCCAAGTAAATCTTTATCTTTTACAGAATCGATTTCGTATCCAAACAAAAAAATATATTAAAGGAAAGCCTTCGTATAAGGAAAGCCCATTTTTAGCGGAAATCATAAAAAACCAATATGAACATACGCTTTCTTCAGAAATACTTTACGGAAGGAAAATGGAAATATTCTTAAAGCAGCTTTTAGAGCGAAATAAGGAGATGGCAGGGGCTTTTAGTGAAAAAGAGGAGTATTGTTTTCACATCCCGAGTAAAATGATTTTAGGTGAAGGCGGGAATTCGGCTTATTCTGACCATGTATTGATGAAACTGCACCCACTGTATGGCGTGCCATATTTACCTGCCAGTACAATAAAGGGGGCGTTACGGAGCTGTTGGAATGAACTTTTTGAAAGGAAAGATGAAAATAATACAGGGAGCGTGGAGTATCAGCTGTTTGAAGAAGGCGAAAAATTGATTTTCTTTGATGCCTATCCCCAGAGTTTTTCTATATCTTTAGATGCACAAAGTCCGCATTATAAAGACTATTACGAGCGGCAGGCTGCACCGACTGATAATCAAAAGGTAGTGCCCATTACATTTATATGTATAAAAGATGTTACATTTAAATTGCATATCGCCTGTCAGAATACAAAATTGTGGAAACAGGAAAAAACACGGATAGATGAAGCAGTAAAATGTATGGTGGAAATATATGGATTAGGGGCTAAAACAGCATTGGGGTATGGCGTAGGAGAAATGCAGTAAGTGTAAAAACAATAAAGTGCGAATCGGTAGCGGACAGGAATTTCCCGGGAGATTCGCACCTTAAAAATAAGGAGGGGAAGGAGATATAGACGGAAAAAATAGAAATTTAATGAGATGAATCAATTGATTTTGTGGGAAATGTATATTATTATGATCTTGAAGTAAATCAAATTTGTTTATTTTTGCTGTCACCGCTTGCGTATGCGGTGTGGATTGAAATAATTACTTTTGCTGAAGTTAACGGAACAAATCTTGTCACCGCTTGCGTATGCGGTGTGGATTGAAATAAACGATATCTGAACGTAAAAATGGAAGAGATTGTCACCGCTTGCGTATGCGGTGTGGATTGAAATCTCAGAATTTGTAGTCCCGATAAGAATGCACTGCCGTCACCGCTTGCGTATGCGGTGTGGATTGAAATCATAAGCGATTGTGCCAGAAGGTGATGCAATTGGTCACCGCTTGCGTATGCGGTGTGGATTGAAATTACCAGACTTACGGACTCAGGGTGCTGTGCGTCCGTCACCGCTTGCGTATGCGGTGTGGATTGAAATCAGCGCAAACATTGATACTGTCATATCTCTGGACGTCACCGCTTGCGTATGCGGTGTGGATTGAAATACATGCCCTCATTGTGAATACGATGTGGGAATGCGTCACCGCTTGCGTATGCGGTGTGGATTGAAATCTATCCGTTCTGCCGTTTCTGGGAAACCCTCGCACGTCACCGCTTGCGTATGCGGTGTGGATTGAAATCTCCTTTACTAAATGTCAGTTTAACCCACTATTTGCCACCGCTTGCGTATGCGGTGTGGATTGAAATTCTTTTTCTGTAAAGCTCTCAGTCCCTGTATCCTGTCACCGCTTGCGTATGCGGTGTGGATTGAAATCGCAAAAATACATGTTAGGTACTAGCCCAGATGCAGTCACCGCTTGCGTATGCGGTGTGGATTGAAATTCGTAACCTCTCATCGTTGGTAAAATCATTATCGCGTCACCGCTTGCGTATGCGGTGTGGATTGAAATCTCCTAAATGTTAATTTATATTGTATCTGCGATCGTCACCGCTTGCGTATGCGGTGTGGATTGAAATATTCTTCTTTTCCGCAACAAAAACATGACCACTCGTCACCGCTTGCGTATGCGGTGTGGATTGAAATAAGAAAAAGACAAGCAGAAGCGTAAGTAAATGGGTCACCGCTTGCGTATGCGGTGTGGATTGAAATAGAATGCAGAGGCATTGGTACGTGGTTTTGACAAGTCACCGCTTGCGTATGCGGTGTGGATTGAAATAGAATAAAATCGAAACTCCATCGCTTACGGGAAGTCACCGCTTGCGTATGCGGTGTGGATTGAAATTCAAAATGTTTATCTTAATGATAATGAAACTTTTGTCACCGCTTGCGTATGCGGTGTGGATTGAAATCTCGCATACTCATCATCTTTTGCTTTCAGGTCATGTCACCGCTTGCGTATGCGGTGTGGATTGAAATTATTGTCGTACAGGATGGATGCTTCCTGATACGGTCACCGCTTGCGTATGCGGTGTGGATTGAAATAGCAATCCTGGAATCCCGTATTTTGAAATCATTGGTCACCGCTTGCGTATGCGGTGTGGATTGAAATTCTCGTTTGATCCACACGTCTCCTGTCCGGAAATCGTCACCGCTTGCGTATGCGGTGTGGATTGAAATAAAGTAGCATTGATTACCTAAATGATAGAGAGTTTGTCACCGCTTGCGTATGCGGCGTAGATTGAAATAAATAAGATTACCAGCTAACCCACCGGGAAAAGCCATAGTCACCATCCTAGTACCTCGAATAATAATTAATTTGCTGTTAAACTAACCTAAATTTTCGATGTACTAAGTATGGTTTAAAATTTAAAGAAAATAGCAATTATTAAGGACAAAATTATGTTAAAAGCAATTATTATTGGAAGTCCTGGTGCAGGAAAAAGTACATTTGCCCGGAGGCTTAGAAATTTGACAGGATTACCGCTATATTACCTGGATATGCTGTGGCATAAGCCGGATCAAACAAATATCACAAGAGAAGAGTTTGATACGCTGTTGAATGACATTATAAAAAAGGATAGCTGGATTATTGACGGTAATTATCAGAGAACACTTGAAGCCCGTCTGAAAGCATGCGACACCGTTTTTCTAATGGATTATCCGCTGGAAATCTGCCTTTCAGGTGCAGAATCCCGCATAGGAAAAAAACGTGAGGATATGCCATGGGTCGAATCGGAATTTGATGAAGAATTTAAACAATGGATGATTGATTTCCCGGATAAGCAATTGCCGCAGATATATGAACTGCTGAATAAATATCGGAAGGAAAAAGAGATCATCATTTTTACATCAAGAAAAGAAGCAGATGATTATTTATGTAACGCCAGTAAAAAGGTATCCCCAGGGGTACCCCTTAGTGCATGTCCTGCGGGCGGGTTTGCAGCAGAGCGGCAGAATAAGGTATATATGTTGCAGCAGCGTCACAAAGCAGAACCGCTCTTTGCAGGCTGGGATGAGACGCTTATCTGGTCATGCCTGCAGAATGTGATGGGGCACATATATGTGGATGATATAGAGGCCCCCAACTCTGTTATGGCTATGTTAGGAGATTTTTGTTTTCTGGCGGGAAAACCGGATGAAGAATTAGCCGCATATAAGCCCGATTGCTGCAAACAAGACTTTATGATTATGATTCCGCAGACTGATCAGTGGAGCAAAGTGATTGAAAAGTATTACGGGGAAAAGGCGAAAAAGGTTGTGCGCTATGCCTTTAAAAAGGAAAAAGAGATCTTCGACAAAGCTGCATTAGAAGCAGCAGTTGCCGGGCTGTCGGCGGATTATCGGATAGAGATGATAGATGAATCCATTTTCAGGCAGTGCAGTCTTTTCGAATGGAGCCGGGATCTGGTATCTCAATATAAAGAATATTCAGAGTACCGGGACCATGGGCTGGGAGTGGTGATTTTGAAAGAAGATGAGATTGTTTCCGGTGCTTCTTCTTATGCAGGCTATATAGGCGGAATCGAAATAGAGATTGATACAAAGGAGGAATATCGCAGACAAGGTCTCGCTTATGCTGCCGGTGCAAAGCTGATTTTAGAATGCCTGGAACGGGACTGGTATCCCAGCTGGGATGCTCAGAATAAAGGGTCTGCCGCATTGGCAGAAAAGCTGGGGTATCGTTTTGACCATGCCTATAGTGCTTATGAGATTTGGGGATATGGATGCAATAATGGAGAATGAGAATGAAGGATGAATTAGAGCGTTTTCTATCCGCACAGCGGAACTATTATAAGATTGCTCTGCAGGAGATACAGGCCGGGCAGAAGAAAAGCCATTGGATGTGGTTTATTTTCCCGCAGATTGCAGGACTTGGTCATAGTACAGCGTCTCAGTATTATGCAATCAAAGACCTGAATGAAGCGAAGGAATATATGGAAGACTTGATCCTTGGAAGAAATTTGATAGGAATATCACAGGCTCTGCTGGATTTAGATTCTAACGATGCGCTTAATGTGATGGGCTGGCCGGATCATCTGAAACTGAAGTCATCTATGACACTATTTGCTTTGGCAAAACCGGAGTGCGAAGTGTTTCAGCAAGTGCTTGATAAATTCTTCTGTGGGGAAAAGGATCAGAGAACAATAGATATTTTGAAGTACTGAATTCACTGAAATTAAAATATTGAAATGTCTTCGTTATTTTACCTCTCAGGGGTTATATATGACATACAGATGTCATGTTTTATATGTTAACCTGAATAAAGAAAATAATCGCTGCGCAGGTTATGCGGCGGAGAAAAGAGAGAAAACATATATGGAATTGATTGTATTGACAAAGGAAAATCTGGAGAAGGAACACATCTGCTGTGCAATTTCCAACAATAAGGACTGCCAGGTTGCCTCCAAGAAGGCATGGCTGGGGGACAGACTGGACGAAGGTCTGGTATTTTTGAAGGGGGATGTGCGGGGGAAATGCTTTATAGAATATATTCCTGCGGAGTCGGCCTGGGTGCCGGTCAAAGCGCCGGGATATATGTATATTGACTGCTTCTGGGTATCCGGTAAGTTTAAGGAACAGGGATATTCCAGTCAGCTGCTGGAAGAATGTATCCTGGACAGCCGTAAAAAAGGGAAGAAAGGGCTTGTTGTACTGTCTTCCGCAAAGAAACGGCCATTTCTGATGGATCCAGGATATTTGAAGTATAAGGGATTCGAAACGGTGGACACGGCAGAGCCCTTTTATGAACTGATGTATCTGCCATTCACTGAAAATGTGGACAAACCGGCATTTATGGAACATGTGAAAAATCCCCATGTGGACGAGAAAGGATATGTAGCATACTATACAAATCAATGTCCGTTTACGGCAAAATATATTCCGATTCTGGAGGCGGCAGCACTCAAAAATCAGGTGCCGTGGCGCTCGGTAAAAATAGAAACAGCAGAACAGGCTCAAAGTGCGCCGGCGCCCTTTACCTCTTTCAGTCTTTTCTATGACGGAGAATTTGTAACAAACGAGATATTGTCGGAAAAGAAGTTTGAAAGTATGATACAGAAAAAGAACTAGTTGTGGGGGCGCTGGAAAATGAATGATTCATACGCTATATTGCTGCCCGGCTTTATAATCTGCCTCAATATGTAGTTTGTGAATTTCATTTCCAAACACCCCCTTAAGTATTGCAAATAAAGAAAAATTTTTATCTGCTCTTGACAGGCTAATGTTCGCTAGCTATACTGGAAATGTAAAGCGAGTGGTCATTAGCCTGTCCGTTTACTGTGCAAGGCAGGTTGATATTTGCAGAAAGAAAAGAGGGAAAGGATGCAGACATTTGAATTAGAAGAATATTTAAGCGGTGGTGTAGAAAATATTATAAAGGGGATACTGAAAGCTTCCCTGGACAATCCGAAGGAAAGTGCATTTATGGTGCAGTATGCAGCAGCTTCGCGGGCAGCGCGGAAACTGCGCCAAAGAGCGGAAGCGGGAGGGGAACATATTCCTCCGTTTTTGATAGCAAGTATTACCAGTCTGTGCAATCTCCACTGCAAAGGCTGTTATGCACGGGCAAACCATCTGTGTGAGGAAGAGATTACAAAGAGGCAGATGACCCGGGAAGAGTGGGGCAACCTTTTTTCACAGGCCGAGGAGACTGGAATCGGCTTTATTTTGCTGGCAGGAGGGGAACCTCTATTAAGGCGGGATGTTCTGGAAGAGGCGGCAGTACATAAGCGGATTTTATTCCCTGTGTTTACAAACGGGACCATGCTGGATGCATCCTATGAACAGTTATTTTCCGATCACAGGAACCTGGTGCCGGTCTTCAGTATTGAAGGAGAGCGGGGAAGAACAGATGCGAGGCGTGGAGACGGCGTTTATAAAATATTGTCAGATTCCATGGAACGGATGAAAAAAGCGGGAATTCTGTTTGGCACATCCATTACTGTGACAAAAGAAAATATAGCAGAAGTGACTTCCTGCGATTTCACAGAAGAACTCGAAAAGGCCGGGTGTAAAGCTGTGATTTATGTGGAATATGTTCCCGCTGACGGGAAGACGCAGGAGCTGGCGCCGGATGATGCAGACCGGGCCTTTATGGATAAAAGACTTGCAGAACTTCGAAGCCGGAATACGTCCATGCTGTACATATCCTTCCCGGGAGACGAGAAATCATCGGGCGGCTGTCTGGCGGCGGGCAGGGGATTTTTCCACATCAACGCGGACGGAGGGGCAGAACCGTGCCCGTTTTCCCCATATTCAGATACAAATATCCGGGGGAAAAGTCTGCGGGAAGTACTTCGTTCCCCCCTGTTTGCGAGGCTTCAGGCCGGTGGGCTGCTGAATGCAGAGCACAGCGGCGGCTGTGTACTGTTTGGACGGGAGAGTGAAGTACAGGCGCTGCTGCAATGCGAATAAATCATGCACATTTAGAGGAGACACGTATGACAACGAAAGAACGGATTATGGAGGAAGCGTTGACACTCTTTGCGGAAAAGGGATATCAGGGAACCAGTGTGAAGAATATTGCGGATGCAGTGGGGATCAAAGACAGTTCTCTGTATAAACACTACAAAAGCAAACAGGAGATTTTTGATACGATTGTACAGGAGATGTCCCTTAGGATGGAGCGGATCTCTCTGGATTTCGGCCTTCCGGGTGAATCGGATATGGGAGAAGCCGCTGCACTGTATGGCGGTCTGTCGCTTGAGGCATTGCAGGCACTTAGCAGGGGCATCTTTCTGTTTTATCTGAAGGACGAATTCGCTGCCAGGTTCAGAAGGATGCTGACGATAGAGCAGTACCGCAGCAAAGACATATATAAAGTATACCGCCAGATCTTTATGGAAGCCAGCATCTCCTATCAGAGCGCCCTGTTTGAAGAAATGTGCAGGAGGAAAATCTTCAGAGAGGCAGATCCGGAAGTGATGGCTCTTCACTTTTATGCCCCCATTTTTTTCCTCCTTAATAAATACGACCAGGAGCCGGAGCAAGAAAAGGAAGCGCTTATGGTTCTTGAGCGGCATGTGAGAGAGTTTGCACGCATTTATCAAGTGGAAAACTGAAATAGTAAAAAAGGCCCCGGCGGGTCATATGCTCTGGGAGGACTTCCAGAGCACCGTCCATTTCTGATGCTCTACATAGTAGAGCAGATGGAAGAGATAGCGGCGGGCATCTACCACTGCATCACATTCGTATTCTACGGTGGGAATGCCGCAGTAATTCTTTTTTTCAAAGGAAAGCACATGCAGATTTGTCAGTGTGCGGATCTCGCCGTCCTCCCCCTGGAATTTGATCAGTTTTGGGATGGCGGTTCCGGTGCTTGTATACCAGACACCGCAGGCCACTGGTTCCTGGCGTCCCCGGATCTTACCGGCATCCGGTGTATGAACATTAATTCCGATTCCCATACCCATAACTTATATACCTCCTGTCTTATAGCGTAAGATACACATCAGCTTTTTCATCTCTTAACAGATCCCTGTATTAAAAAATAGTAAGGCACGAATAGTCTACATCCCGCTTTTCCCGGGAAATGCCTCCTTCCAGATGGTCGATCGGCGTGTCCAGAAAAGCGGCCCGCCGGACCGTATCCATGCCATATCTCTTCCGGATAGAATCGATGGTGCTGTCCCATGTTTCCAGCTTTGCGTAGTCCGCCGTATCAAAAAGGCTCATTTGCCGAAGGGCCGTCCCATCCTGCAGCCTGCCTGTATGGATGCCCAGATGCCGGATTGCTGTTCTGCCATCCCAGAGCTGGTCAAACAGGCGGCACGCAGAACGGTACAGCTCCGTGGTAATGTTAGTGGGGTTGTCCAGAATCATCTGATGGCTGGCATAGCTCAGATCAAAACTTTTGATTCCCACAGACATCAGTTCTGCCTGTACCTGATTCTCCCTGAGCCTGGAGCCCACCGTCTCGGCAAGCCCCAGAAGTACCAGGTGGGCGATCCCGGCATCCGTCACATCAAAGGCAATGGTGGTAGAATTGCCGAAACCCTTCTGCGGCGGAGGGTCAGGCTCCACAGAGGAAAAATCAATTCCATTGGCAAAAGCCCAGATAACCTTGCCGTGTTTTTTTAAATGAGAGGAGAGAAGCTCGGGATCGCTTGCCGCAAGTTCGCCAATCGTTCGGATACCAAGCTTCAGGAGCTTGGAGGCCGTGGCCCTGCCCACAAAAAATAAATCCGAGACGGGCAGAGGCCACATTTTTTCCTGGATTTCCTCCGGAAAAAGGGTGTGGACCCGGTCAGGCTTACGAAATCCGCTGGCCATCTTTGCCAGCAGCTTGTTGCTGGAAATCCCTATATTTACGGTAAAGCCAAGCTCTTCACGGATACGGTCTCTGATCCTCATGGCGGTTCCGGCAGGACTTCCAAAGAGGTGCAGGGTGCTGCTCATATCCATAAAGGCCTCGTCAATACTGTACTGCTCCACCATGGGCGTATATTCGTTCAGGACTTTGATAAAGGCATCGGAACATTTCTGGTAAAGTCCATAATTGGGGGGGACCATATAAAGGGAGGGACATTTCTGACGGGCCTCCAGGACCGTCTGCCCGGTATGGATGCCGAAGCGTTTTGCAGGAGTGCTTTTGGCCAGAATAATGCCGTGCCTTGCGGCCACATCCCCGGAAACCGCGGAAGGAATGGTGCGCAGATCCAGGGTGCCGCCCAGATGATGAAGACGGTATGCGGCTTCCCAGGAGAGAAACGCACTGTTTACATCAATATGGTAGATAACAGTATTCATGGATACTACCTCCTTTAAAACAATTGTATCAGAACATATGTTCTATATACAAGAGGTAATATTTTCCGGGTAAGGAAGCCTGAATTCGGGGATTCCCGTGGCATAGGGGGCAATGTCATACTGCTGATAGTATATGACAATACTGCGCGGTTCAAGAAAATAACTTTGAGGATTAAAATGCTCCCGTATAAGAGTCGGATAATTATCAAAATAAGAAGAGGGGGAGGACGCCAAACGCTCTGCGGTCTGCCTCTCAATCTCTTCCAATATGTTTTCCGGATAAGAAGAATCTTCGGAATATATCGTCCGGAGGCAGATACGGTAACCGGTAGTAAAGTCCCATGTATCTGAGTTCCGGCGGGTCATGCCGTGGGCCCCGCCCATGTAGGTATACTGGTCGTTATAAAGGCTGGCGATAGAATCATGATTCAGTGTAATTTTGAACTGGGTATCCATCTCGTAAGAATTAAAGGGAATATGATCATCTTGAATGTACCGGGCACTCTCAACGGCCTGGGGGAAAAGAACTGTTTGGCAGTAATTTTCTGCCGCCCGGGAATTACAGATATAGTATTGGTTAATCTTCCTGGCGGCAGCCAAGCTGCATGTGGTTGTAAAAAAGGGATAACGGATCTTGTAGATAAAAACAGGGATATTGTGGTAGTACATTGTACTTTCCAATGTTTTTTGGGAAACTGTCTGCATGGCGGCCTCGAAAAAATAAAATTAATATACTATATTGCAAAATGCCGGGAAATATACCTTCCAGAGAATGAGCCGGCACATCAATAGCCCCATGTCTTTAGGGTCCATGCTTCGCTATCGGAGTTGCGGACGAGAATCCAGTTCCAGTCAGTGTAGGTGGAATTGGGATTCAGGCTTCCGTCTCCTCCGGAAGCGTCCACATCGAAATTGGACAGCAGGACGAGCGCATCTTTGGCTTCATACTGTTCGGCCCATTCATCGGCCTGTTTGCGGCTGATTTCTTCGTCATACCACAGGTCGGTCAGAGTACAGCCGGTGAACGTTTCTGTAAATTGGTCACGGACAATCTGCTTGGCGTCTTCAATCTCCTGTGCTGTGTATACGCCCGGAAGGCTTTCTGCATTTTCGGCCGGCTCCACATCTTTGTCTCTGCGTGGGCGGGTTATGAAAAAGATTCCGATGCATACACAGATCACGGAAACGATTCCTATAATAAGTACTTTTTTCGTTGACATTGAAACCTCCTGTTAATCTCGTATTGTGGTGACACGGACATACCGGGAAATACTTATAGGCTTTTTGGGCCGGCCGGCTGAGTTATCTTTATCTTAACATAGGAGCGGAATGGAAAAAAGGTGGAATTTCAGCTCCTTAAAATAAAAATTGCCAAACACATCATATGCCTGTTAGTAATCTCCCGAATTTACAGTTGTGTTGACAAAAACCGCCAATAGGCTCTGAAAACCCATGAAGCCCAATATCAACCCCAATATTTCTGGTGCGCCCAGAATACTATTGTTTTATTCGTCTGAATATCGTATATTAATATATACCAGGAGAATTATCTTTGGGAAATATAAAGAGAAAAGTGATACAATAGTTATTAAAAAAGCTTGAAATATTCGTATGAATGATGTGCGATAAAGATAGTTAAGGAAGGCAAGTTTCTTACAAAAAATTATTGGAGGTATTCATATGACAGACAGTGAAAAATTAGATTTGTTGTTTGAAAAAATGGGGGATCTTGAAAAAAGGATGAAAGAACTGAAACGCCAGCAAATGAAAGATACCGCAGAACTAAAAGCAATGGATGAAATTATTTTTGATGAGGTTGAGCGGGCTTGCCACCGCTCCGTATCAAATAACTTATAACAATCACAAACAGAGAAATCAAGCCCGGAATCCATAATCAGGATTCCGGGCTGTAATTATAGGTTACTATTTTAAACTTTAACGGGAATGTCGTTTTTCGTTACCGCTAATTTGCGATTTAGTTCATCAATTCTATTCAATTAGAATTTAGTGAGGTATGGTTTTGAAAATAGAAATTAAAGATATACGAAAAAAAGATCATAAAAAAGCAATTCAATTTGCAATTAAGGGTATGCACTTTGATTGGTATCTGGACAATAAATTTCTGCTTAATGCTTATGGCAGATATTTTTGGTATCTCGAAATAAATCGTGCAACACAGATTTTGGCGGCATATGCAGATGGTGAATTTGCAGGTGTTTTATTGGCAGAAATGAAAAGCGAAGAAAAGAAATACCAGAGTTTTCTGCAAAAAAGCTACATTAAAATTGTTGATGTGATACAGAGGACTTTTTTTAAGGGTGGTGCTGATCTTTATGAGGATACCACAAAAGAACTGTTAGCACATTATTTGAAATCCAATACGCCTGATGGTGAAATTCTATTTCTTGCTGCAGACCCGGATTGCAAAATTAAGGGTATAGGTACGGCTCTGCTCAATGCTTTGGAAGAAAAGGAAAAGGGGAAAACGCTTTATCTTTACACGGATGATGCCTGCACATATCAGTTTTATGAGCATAGAGGATTTGAAAGAGCGGAAGAGAAAGAAATCATCTTGAAAATGCCGAAAGGCAGAGTTCCATTAAAATGTTTTGTTTACAGTAAGACAGTATAGTAAATTCTCGCTTGCCGGGAAGGAAATCAGAATTCGAGGAGGTCTGGAAATGAAAACAATTGGGCTGATTGGCGGAATGAGTTGGGAGAGTACAGTTCCATATTATCAAATCATAAATAAAGAGGTTAAAAACAGACTTGGCGGACTTCATTCTGCAAAGGTTATTCTTTATAGTGTAGAATTTGATGAAATTGAGAAATGTCAGTCAAACGGTGATTGGGAAAAGAGTGGAGATATTCTGGGCAATGCAGCGAAAGGATTAGAGGCTGCCGGGGCAGACTTCATTCTGATTTGCACGAATACGATGCACAAAGTAGCCCCTCAAATCCAATCAATGATACATATTCCTATCATACATATAGCGGATGCCACGGCAGAAGAGCTTGAAAAATGTCAAATCCGGAGCGTGGGATTGCTGGGAACAAAATACACTATGACACAAGAATTTTACAAGCAAAGGCTGATTGACAGAGGCATAGATGTGGTGATTCCGGATGTAGAAGATATTGATGTTGTGAATGATATTATCTTCCAAGAACTATGTATAGGCAAAATCAAGGAGGAATCCCGTAAAAAATTCCAAAAGATCATTGATAGTTTAAAAGATAAAGGGGCAGATGGCGTTATCCTTGGTTGTACGGAAATCGGACTTCTTATACATCAGGCAGATTCTTCACTGCCTGTTTTTGATACAACTGTGATCCATGCAAAACGGGCAGTAGAAATAGCATTAAACAGTTAACACTCAGCAGATATAGAAAAGTTAGGATTTATGGAGGAGAACATGAAACAGGAGTATATGATAAATGCCTGTAATGGAAATCCTGGGACATGGAAAATGGTGAAGCAAGAGGAAAGGAGAACAGATAGTTGAGAAATCTGATTATGGATTTTACGCATTGCTATTCCGAAATGACATGGAAAGAACTGCAGGACATCCAATACATAGACTGTTCTGATATCCCGCAATGCAGCATGTACTGTACACCCGAAGCCGAAGATGAGATCCGGTGCAGACTCAAGTCCTGGGGCCCCTCGGGAATTCATTTTCTGGATTCGGGAAATTATCATTATGTTACGAAACTTTTCCTGGAAAAAATCAAGTTTCCGTTCTCTCTGATATTGTTTGATTATCACAATGACATGCAGATTCCTCTGGTCCATGACCTGACAAGCTGCGGGAGCTGGGCGGGAGAGGTGCTTTTCACGCATCCATATCTGGAGCAGCTTGTGCTGATCGGACCGGACAGCCGGACGATCGAAGAAATACCGGATGCCAGAAGGCGCCGGCTGCTCTGTGTCAGTCTCCAGGAACTGGAACAGCATAAAGCAAGACAGGCTTTGAAAAAGATACCGGAGCATATCCCCCTGTACATTTCTATTGATAAGGATGTACTGGGGAAAAATTATGCAAGAACAAACTGGAGCCAGGGAGGAATGTCTGTCAGGATGCTGGAAGAGATTCTGGAACTCCTGCTTGTGAACAGAGGTGTTATTGGTGCAGACATCTGTGGGGAATGCCCTGCGGGGGAGGCACTTCCAAAGTACCTTGAGGATGAACGGATAAACAGCAGGACAAATAAGGAACTATATCTGTTTCTGAAAAGGTTTATTGTAAATTAAAGCCGTATAATAACAGTAAATGTCAGGAGAATTATTGGTATATCTGTACTATCCGTTCCTATATTGACCTATCATGCGATGTAATAACAGTAGAAAGCCGGAGTTGGTTATCGCAACGGGTGATCCTAAAACAAGCATTACTAATACAGGTAGGGAGATTATGATGAATCTAAAAGAACGGGCGAAAAAAATTAAGACGGATATACCGGCTGTTTACTTGGCCTTAAAAGACGAGAATACTCCAATTGCAGCAAAGATTTTTTCTGCAATTACAGTTGCCTATGCTCTTTCACCAATTGATTTAATTCCGGATTTCATACCTGTTTTAGGATATCTGGATGATATTATTTTACTACCTGTCCTTGTTGCAGTTACTATAAGCTTTATACCAGAAAATATCATGGAAAATCATCGTAAATCAGCCAGGGATCTATGGAAAAATGGCAGACCGAAGAAGTGGTACTATGCTTTTCCTATTGTCTTAATCTGGGGGTTATTAATTTGGCTAATCGTAAAGAACTGGATAAGATGAAAAATCTGGTTATAGAATTGACACATTGCTATTTAAAGGAAATTTGAAACCACCCTTTCATTACAGTTAAATATCCCCGTAAGAATCAGGACGTACAAGCCCTGATTCTTACGGGGATATGTCTATTTTGTGTTAGATAAACTCTCCTCCGCCAGGAAGGCAGGGCCCCCGGCCCCAGACGCGGACAGCTTGTGCACCGGAGTGAAGAAATAACAAAATTTGTGCTGTATAGTAAATAAGTAATATATTGACAAAATTTAGTAATATTATTATAGAGTCGTAATTTTACCTTTGATATTATTATTTTGAAAACAAAAGGCTTTTCACAGAGACTGGAAAAGCCTTTTGAGGATTCTGTGTAACAGTTCAGACCTGTCTGAACCGTCACGGTTATGTTAAGAAAGTAATATTGGAGGAAACGAAATGAAGAACAAAAATACGACATATTTTATACTGATATATGCATTGTTTTTTACCTATGCGGTAGGGACATCTATTCTGGGCACGTTCATGGTAGATTTCCTGAATGATTTTGGAATGGATGTCTCGGAAGGCGGTATTTTCACAGTTCTATACAATACTGGCTGTTTAGCCGGGGTAATTGTATCCGCTTTTGTATTGAAATACTTTCAAAACAGGACATGGATTTTAATTACATACGCGGTATTTGCGCTGGGGATGCTCGCTGTAAGCAGGGCAGATACCCTTACGGTTTTTCTTATATTGCTGCTTCTGATTGGAATAGCAACCAAATTTCTGGATTTGACGGTAAACACGGAGATATCAGCATATCATGATGAAGAGAAAGGATTCTATATAAATCTGCTGCATGGTTGCTTCGGCGCGGGATCCTTTGCCGGACCGCTTCTGGCGGCGAAACTTCTGACAGTCTTACCCCAGTGGCAGATGATCTATGGATATATCGGAGCCGGGAGTGTGGTCTTGCTGGTGGTTTTTTTGCTCAAAGGGAAAGCCCCGGTGAGAACGGCGGCAATCGGGACACAAAATCAAAACCGTATGGACTTTGGAATATTAAAAAAGCCGGTTATTATATATTTATTATTTGCCATGTTCTTTTACTGTGGGCATCAGGGCGGCATCAGCACATGGGTGCCGCTGTATCTGCAGTATCAATATGATGCCGGGACATTTTCTGCAAGTATGGGTTCTTCATTGTTCTGGGTCTGCCTTGTTATAGGAAGACTGGTCTGTGCCAGGCTGACGATCCGGTTTAAGGAAGAGTATATACTGGCAGTGGGGCTGGCGCTGGCCATTGTGCTGCATCTGGCGGGCGTATTGATACCGGTGATGGCTTTTGCAATGATTGGATATGCGGCGGCAGGACTGTTCGCAGGAGCGGCCATTCCGTTAATTTTGACCATAGGGTACAAGGAATGCGCGGACTGCCAAAGTACTGTCTCGGTTGTTTTCTTTGTCAGTATCAGTATGGGGCATACTGTTTTTCCATGGATTATGGGAATGATCTGCGGGACATTCGGGCTGACTTGGGGCATGGTCTCTAATGTTCTATGCCTGGTGGGAACGTTAGTATTTACTATTTTATTTTTAAAAACAAAGCATACGGCGGCACCGGCGAAAGTAATACGGTGAAGCTGAACTAAGCGCCTAGTACATCGTAAAATAAGTAACTGCCACATAAGCAGACCTAAATTTCCGATAGCACCGCTCCACGAGCCTCAGCGTAGCTCACTACGCCTGCGTTTGTGGAGCAGCACTCTCAAAAATTTATTTCAGCTTATGAGTCAGTTACTTATTTTACGATGTACTAGTTCTTCTGCAGAAGCCATGCCGCACCTATCAGGTTTTCCTCCAAATCATTGTACTCGCTCCTCTGGCTTATGACATACCGTTCAAACATGGACTTATGTTCAGGATAATGGATCATGAGATCATTTGCCCGGGATGTAATCCAACTCATTTCTTTTTCCGCAGTATCAGAAACAGGATCTGTACAGGATTTGCATTCAATCATATGCAGTCCCAATTCATGAAAACACTCACACCATTCATCATATGTAGGATACGGCTTTTCAAACTGCAGCTGCCCGTTTGCCGCCTGGTCTGTAACATACGCATCGTCAATCAGGAGAAATCCCTCGTTTTTAATGGTGGACATCAATTTGGATATCGTTTCCTTAAAACTGCCTAAAATGCTGCCTACTGCACCAAAGATTACACAGTCATAATTTTTTTCAGTCTCTACTGAAATATTAACATCCTGCACCTCAAATTTACACAAGTCAGAGACACCATATTCCTGCGCCTTACATTTTGCATAGTCAATAAACTCCGGCAGTATATCGACTCCTTTAAAGTGGATATTTAACTCTTTTGCGAGCCGGACGGAGACCGCGCCCTTACCGCAGGCCAAATCCAATACCTTTGTGTCTCTGTTCATGGGTATATGATTTTTAAATGTAAGCAGCATCTCTTCGGGGGAGCTGCCTAATTCCCAAAAATCCTGTAACAGATAGGGCAGGAATGGGATGATTCCTGTTTCGTCAGATGTAAGAGATTCGGCTAATTTTTCTTTTACTTTTTCATTCATGTGTTAGCTCCTTTTAAATGCGAATTATAATTCATATTCTTATTATACAGATCGGGCGCCACCGTGTCAATAAAATACGAATTAAACTTCGTATTTTAGTTGCGGCAGATTTTTTTATATAGTATAATATTCCGGAAAGCAGGTGAATCATTATATGCCAGATATTAGAAAACCTCAGCAGACCCGTTCCATAGAGAAAAAGAACAAGATTATTAAGGCCGGATTTGAACTGTTTTGCGAACAAGGCTACTATGCTACCACGACGACACATATCTGCCAGAGGGCGGGGATATCTACCGGCGCTCTATACAGCTATTTTAAGGATAAAAAAGATATATTTATTGCGGCTTTTAAGGATTTTCTTGAGGGAGAGTATTTTAATGAGCTCCTCGAATCACTTGGCAGTTCCGTGGAACCTTTCAGCATTGACTCATTTTTAGACCGGTGCATTGATGTCTTAATTGAAATCTATCAAGGTTCCTATACAGCCTTAATAGAACTGGCTAACATGCAGTTAGAAGATAAGGAAATCATGGAAAAGTTCAGCCACTTTGAAGATACTTTTATGGCTGCGGTTGTGGAAGCATTAGCAGCACATAAGATTAAAACAGATAACTTGTCTGAAAAATATTATCTCGTTTATATACTGATTGAGGCATTAGCGCAGGAAAAAGCATTCAATAACCATGACTCTGTAAACTATGATAAGTTGAAAGAGGAAACGTACAAAATCATCAAAGGATATCTATTATTAGAGCACAGCTGACCGGCCAGATCTTCCGGGTGTGCAAGAAACGGAAGGCAAATCGGGTGTGCGGGTGGGAACCCATTGGAGTAAAAAAGAGAACATGCTGGGCGGAATTTATTTTACCAAACAAATTCCGATGCCGTATGCGGTTCGAATACAACAAGCAGTATTCGGGCCAAAAGCGGTATGTATCAGCATGTTCTCTTTTTTGTGTACGGATTTTCTGAAAATAGCCGGACTGTGACATATGAAACACGGTTTAGTTGGGAGTATGGTTTCCCTTTGAATTCGCTTCTCCTCTTCAACATTAAGGTTAACTTTAGGTTGCATTTATCTTCTCTTTAAGGTGCCGCCGTAAGATGAATGTATCTTAACAAGGGAGGTTACATATGAACATGTTATCATGCAGCAATCTGAAAAAAATATACCAAAAGCAGTGTGCAGTCAACAATCTGAGTTTTTCTGTCCGCAGAGGCGAAGTCTTTGCCCTGCTCGGAAGCAACGGCGCGGGCAAGACGACCACCATAAAAATGATTCTGAACCTGATCCCAAAGGATGCGGGAAAGGTGGAGATAGAGGAGGGGATCCGGATCGGGTATTCCCCGGAGACTCCGTATTTTCATCCGTTCCTGAACGGCCGGGAGGTGCTGGAATTCTACGGAGGCCTTCAAAAGATACCGAAGGCAGAGTTGAATAAACAGATTCCCGAATTGCTCAAGCGGGCGGGGCTGGAAGAAAGCAAGACGAGGGTGAAAGATTATTCCAAAGGGATGCTGCAGCGGCTGGCTCTGGCACAGGCCCTGCTGGGGGATCCGGAGCTTCTGATCCTGGATGAGCCCTCTGCCGGCCTGGACGCGCTGGGGCGTGTTGAGATGATGCATACGATTCAATGCTTAAAGATAGAGGGGAAAACAATTATCATCAATTCCCATATCCTCAATGACATTGAGCGTGTGTGCGACAGAGGAATTATTATGAAAAAAGGCTGCCTGCTCCATGAATGGGAAAAGGGAAAAGACAGGAGAAGCCTGGAAGAGATATTTGTAGAGAAGATCGGAGGAGCAGAGAGATGGGAATCATGAAAAATGCTTTAAGAGAGCGGATAAGAAGAAAAGATATTTATGTTGTACTTGTAATCGGTATTCTGATAGTCATGATGTGTATGAGCGGAGCGGCGACACTGTCCATAAACGGCGTGCCGGTGACCGAATTCAGTATGATGATGCCCTTAGTGCTGAATGTGGTCTCCGTAATCGGCGGTGGGATCGCCATTGCGCTTAGTCTGCGGACGATACCGAATGAATATGAGAGAAAAACCAGCCATCTGGTCTGGATCCGCGGCATCAGCCAGTGGAAATATCACGGGCAGCTTGCCCTTGCAGGCATTATCAGTTCCTTGGGCGCTTTATTCATCCTGTATGCCGGAGTCATGATATTTGCGGTAGTCAAAGGGGAATATGCGGTTCTTGCAAAATGTGTCCCTGCATTTTTGCTCTTTTCAGTCAGCACGGCGGCCGTGAGCCTGTTTGCAAGCGCGGTCAGCCTGATTTTGCCCTCAATGGCAGCAGGAGTGCTTGCCGCAGCGTTCATGCTGGCGGGAACAATGCATCCCGTTTTGGAAACTCTGTCAGGAATTGTATCCGGCCTGGCACGGCAGGTACTGCGCGGTATCCTGTTTCTAATACCGGATCTGTACGCAGTGGAGTCACAGGCGGGAAGGTTTCTTTCCGGCAAAAGTATTCAGATCCACAGCATACTGGGCGGTCTTCTGGTTCTCTACGTATGTGGGTTGCTGCTGTATCTGTTCCGCAGAAAGGAGGCGTAGAGATGAAGAAAAATATGAAAAAGGCAGGCACAGAGATGCCTGGTATAAAAAAAGACAGCACAGAGAAGACCAGTACAAAGAAGGATAGCATAAAGAGGATCAGCAAAAAACGGATCAGTGTACAGAAGGTGATCGCAGCCGCAGCCGGAACAGCACTGTTGGCAGGCTGGATTTTTACGGCAGACCGGGGAATCGGAATCCAGGAGAAGCAGATTTACAGCAAAGCACTGGAAGAACAGGAACAGGCAGATAAACTGGGCTTTTCTAATTTCAGGCTGGAGGATTATCCGGTTGCCATGTACGATGGAAAAGCAGACTACGTATTTTACAAGGGCAGCATAGAAAAGCGTTCCCCGGTACTCGAAACATTTGCGGGGACGGCATATCCGGTGGGAGACCACTATGAAGTAATCATTCCCACGCTGGAGCGGTTCAATGGCCTGCTGTCCCTGGCGGGAGGCGTAGAAGGTATGGTGTCAGGAAGCGGATATGGAGAGAAAGAGCAGATTGCTACAATCTGGCACGAGGCATTCCATGCATGGCAGCTCAGTCATTACAAGATTCTGGGGGAGGACCTGTCACCCGCCGAAATGGAGAAAGAACTGGAGCAAAGCGGGAAGGAAACCGGTGATTCGGACGAAGCCCTTTTTGTAAAAGAAGTGGATCAGAATAAAGTGCAGAAGCAGCGCTTGGAAAAGGAAATGCAGCTTTTGAACGCAGCAGCTGAAGAGAAGGACACTGATAAGATGAAAGCAGTTATATTGCAATATAAGGAGCTGCAAAGGCAGCGGCGGGAAAATATGTCTCCGGAAGCAATTACTGCAGAACAGCGGTGTGAGCTGACGGAGGGAACGGCATACTATGTAGAAGGGAATGTCCTGAAAGCCCTTAAGGGAGAGAAAGAATACCAGAAACGCTATCTGGATACACTGGATGCTTTTGAGGGCGGCAGAGGAAAATACTACCGCACCGGGATGGCTAAATGCCTTATCCTGGATAGATTGAATCCGGACTGGAAGGCGGAGTTGGACTTTACATTGAGCCTGGATGAACTGATAGATCGGGCTGTGGAAAGCAGATGAGAATTTCCAGGAGCGGATAGGGAGTATAAAATAAAGTGTGTAATTTACCGGTAACTTACACACTTTATTTTATACTCCCAAGAGATTTTTATTTTGTCTCGCAAGCCAGTTGGTCATTTGGAATATCTATGGAATGTATTTTTTCAGTTCCTGCGGCAATTGCGGTTTCATAGTACCAGCATTTGTGTTTAATGGTATCCATGATTTCCTGCAGTTCTGCCATTTGTGATTCAACCGCTCTTTTCCGTTCCAGGAACATTTCATATCTTTGCTGCAATGATGCGTCCCCCTCCTGCAGCCATTCAGAAAACTGCCGGATTTCCTTTATTGGCATTCCTGTTTTTTTGAGACAATCTATGATTCGGAGAGTTGCAATATCCTTTTCCGTGAAAAGCCGATACCCTGATTCGGAGCGCTCCATAAATGGAAGAAGACCGGATTTATCATAGTATCGAATGGTACTTGCCGGAACATTCATCTTTTTAGCGGCGTCTTTGATCGTATAATTCTTCATAACGTATCCCTGCTTTCAATAAAATAATAAAATTTTAAAATAGACCTTGACCTTAAACTCAACTTTAATGTTATATTGCATATAACCAAAAGTCAAGAACATTTATTTTAAACGCTAATACAGTTAGCCAATATGTTCTGGCTATAAATGAAATATAGTAATCAGAGAAGGAGATTATTAACGTGGAAATTACATTTGAAGGTAAAGCGGCATTAGTAACAGGCGCGGCGGGCGGCATGGGTCTTGCGGCCGCAATGAAATTTGCAGAAGCAGGGGCATCTGTAGTACTTGCAGATAAGAATGAGGAACTGGTTATGAAAGCGGCAAAGGATTTGGCAGACCGTAATTACAGGGCAATTGCCGTTGCCTGTGATGTTAGCAATGAAGCGCAGGTAAAAGCAATGGTAGATAAGGCGGTTGAAACATTCGGCCGCTTAGATGCCGCTTATAATAATGCGGGTGTAAACAGTCCCATGACTGATATTGCTGATCTTGAAGAGGAAGAATATGACCGTATCATGAATATTGACCTTCGCTCAGTCTGGCTTTGTATGAAATATGAATTGAAGCAAATGAGAATTCAAGGCAGCGGAGCAATTGTGAACTGTTCTTCTTTAGGAGGGCTGGTTGGTAATCCGGGACGTGCGGCATATCATGCAGCGAAACATGGTGTTCTGGGTATGACGAAGAGTGCTGCTATTGAATATGCGCCAAAGGGCATCCGGATTAATGCGGTCTGTCCAGGGGTTATCGAGACACCAATGGTTGAAACGATGGTCAAAACTGGTGATTTCTCAAGGGAAGAAGGAGCAGCGCTTGCGCCTATCGGCCGCCTGGGTCGTGCAGAGGAAGTTGCAGATGTCGTTTTGTGGCTTTGCAGTTCTGCATCCACATTTGTGATTGGGCAGTCCATCGCAGTTGATGGCGGATATACCATTATTTAATAAGATGATGAACGTACTTGGGAAGAATGAAAGGTGGAGGATGATAAATGGAATATCGTAAACTGCCTCATGGCGGTGAACCAATCAGTGTCATCGGTATGGGGGCGTCTGTGATAGGTGAGCAGGCGGAAAAGGATATAATTGAAACCGTGCAGTATGCATTGGATGCGGGAATCAATTATTTTGATATGGCCGGTGGACACGCAAGTATCTTTCCTGCGTATGGGAAAGCCTTAGAGGGGCGAAGAAAAGAGGCAATGCTGCAAGTTCATTTTGGGGCAGATTATGTGACCGGCGAATATGGATGGACAACCAATCTGAATACAGTCAAAAAATCCATTGACTGGCAGCTTGATAATCTGAGAACAGGTCATATTGATTTTGGTTTTATCCATTGCATTGATGAAGAGACGGACCTGATCACTTATGAAAGGAACGGCGTGCTTAGGTTTATCACGGATTTAAAGGCGCAGGGAGTGGTAAAGCATATCGGCCTTTCCACCCATGCTCCGGAACTGGCAAACAGGGTGTTGGACAAAAATATTCTTGATATGCTGATGTTTTCCATCAATCCAATGTATGACTATGGGCAGGGAGACTATGCAATTGGAAGCGATGACGAAAGACAGAAGCTGTACCGCCGCTGCGAGAAGGAGGGCGTTGGCATTTCAGTTATGAAACCATTTAATGCCGGGCAGCTCCTTGATGCAAAAAAATCCCCCTTCCACCGGGCGCTGACCACTGCTCAGTGTATTCAGTATGCACTTGATAAACCAGGTGTCCTGACAGTCCTTGGAGGTCCCGCTGACAAACGGGAGCTGAAGGAAATACTGGCTTATTTTAATACAACAGAAGAGGAACGGGATTATTCGGTGATCAGTTCCCTTGCGCCGGATGAATCGGTTGGAAAATGTGTGTACTGCAGGCATTGCCATCCTTGCCCGGCCGGCCTCGATATCGGGTTGATCAATAAATATTATGACCTGGCGCTGCTGGGAGACACTCTGGCAAGAGAACATTATCTCACCTTGGAAAAGACGGCGTCAGACTGCATAGGCTGTGGACACTGCAATAAAAGATGCCCCTTTCAGGTGATGCAGATGGAGCGTATGGAAGATATCAAAAAATACTTCGGGAAATGAAACGGTATAACAGCGAACATGGATGCCTTGTAGCGATACAGGGTGTCTTTTTTGTTTAATGAATATGGGGAGAGGAGGGAAGCGATGCTATTAATACAAATACTGTTAAGCAAAGAAAAACCGGTGGACTATGAATAGACTTAAATTCTTATAGAGAAGAACAGATATACTTGACAAACTTCTACGACATCTATACTATTACTATTAGTAATTACTTTTAATAAACATTTTAGGGAGAGGAGAACCCTATGATTGCAAAAGAGTTGGAAAAACTATTAGACAGCTGTTTCGTCGCCAAGAAAATTATTGAAACTCTTCCTGAACTCCCAAAGGGGATCAAACCCCGCCATATCCACGTATTACACGTGATTTATAAACTGGAGGTTCAGCAGGAAGAATGCTGCGTGAGTGATATAAGCAGGATATTAAACATTACTTTGCCAAGCGTTACCAAGCTGGTAAAAGAACTGGAAGAAAGGGAGCTGATAAGAAAACTCACAAAGTCACAGGATAAGCGCACTATATTACTGAAACTGACCGATAAGGGAGATGAATATGTAAAAAAGTATGTTCTGGAGTTTCATGGTAAATGGGCAGATAACCTCGCTGATATTTCAACAGATCAAGTAGAGCAGACAGTCCAGACTATCACAAGACTGCAGAAAACGATGCCGGGATTGGAGAATTAAAATTATGGAAGCAAAAGGGAAAAAAGAAATTTCATTTACGGAAGGTTCTGTGGGAATTGCGCTTATAAAATTTGCGGTTCCCGTTTTGGGCGCATTGGTTCTGCAGGCGGCATATGGAGCGGTTGACTTGCTGATCGTCGGAATATTTGGCGATGCGGCAAGTATCTCAGCAGTAGGCACAGGCAGTGTATTTATGAATATGATTACATTTATCATTACAAGTCTGGCTATGGGTTCCACGGTCATTATCGGTCAGCATATTGGGGAGAGGAACCCAAAGGCGGCGGGGGATACGGTCGGCACAACCATTATTATGTTTGGGGCACTCGGTATCATAGTGACCATACTGCTGGAAGTATTTGCGGAAAATATCGTGCATATCCTTCAGGTGCCGGCAGAATCAGTGGAGAAGACAATTCAATATATTCAGATTTGTTCGGGTGGTATTATTGTTATTATTGCTTATAATGTCATTAGCAGTATCCTCAGAGGTGTTGGAAATGCGAATCTGCCGTTTCTATTTGTTGGGATAGCATGCGTGGTAAATATTATCGGAGATTTATTTTTTGTGGGAGTCTTACATATGGATGTTGTCGGAGCCGCACTGGCAACGGTTCTTGCACAGTTGGTATCGGTAATCATATCATTAGCGGTTTTAAGACGGAAGAATCTGGGCATTATTTTTTCAAAACAGCAGCTGAGGGTATCCGAAACGGAGCTGAGGAAAATTCTGCGGGTTGGAGTCCCCATTGCTTTGCAGGAGACAACGGTACAGATTTCGTTTCTGGTGATTAATTCTATTATTAATGGTATGGGGCTGATGCCATCAGCAGGCTATGGAGTTGCACAGAAGTTGGTTTCCTTTATGCTGCTGGTTCCTGTTTCTGTTATGCAAAGTGTGTCCGCATTCGTTGCACAAAATGTTGGTGCAGGCAAACATAAACGCGCATTCAAGGGATTCTATACGGCTATGCTTGGCGGCGGTATAGTGGGAGTTTTTATGTTTTTATTCAGCTTTTTTGGCGGAGAGCTTATTTCTTCCATATTTTCCGGTGATCAGGAAGTTATTGCGCAGAGCGCCGCTTATCTGAAAGGATACTGCCCTGAATGTATCCTGACCTGTGTATTGTTCAGCAGCATCGGATACTTTAATGGAAATGGGGTGTCAAAGCCTGTCATGTTCCAGGGAATCATCTCAGCTCTGTGCATTCGGATTCCTGTCTCTCTTTTTATGTCAAGGCTGCCGGGTTCATCACTGACATATGTAGGATTAGCCACGCCGATCGCAACGGTTTGGGGAATTGCATTTTTTGCATGTTGTTTTATATGGTTCAGAAAAAAGCAGAAGAACTTATTTGGAGGTGTAATGCAATGATTTACGTATATCATTATAATTCCCCATTGGGGGGCATTACGATTTCAAGCAGCGGAACAGCGATAACAGGTCTTTGGTTTGACGGGCAGAAATATTTTGGTGTTACACTTCCAGAAAACTGTGAAGAAAAGGAGCTGGCTGTTTTTGATGAAGCAAAACGCTGGCTGGACATTTATTTCAGCGGAAAAGAGCCGGATTTTACACCGCCGTTATTGATGCAAACCACGCCCTTCCGCAAAGCAGTATGGGAAATTCTGCTTACCATTCCCTACGGGCAGACGATGACCTACGGCGGGATCGCGGACAGGATTGCAAAGCAAAAAGGCCTCGATAAAATGTCGGCACAGGCAGTCGGAGGCGCCGTTGGGCACAATGCCATTTCTTTGATAATACCCTGCCACAGAGTAGTCGGAACCAACGGAAGTTTGACGGGTTATGCAGGCGGGATCGAGAAAAAGGTGCAGTTGCTGACACTGGAAAAAGCAGATATGTCGACATGTTTTGTTCCAAAAACAGGAACGGCAGTATAATCCGGGAATAGCGCGGTCACGTAAAATCGGAGTAATATGTTATACCCAAAGGGCATGAGTTACGGGGTGCCCTTTGGGTATGCTATTTTACATAGGAATACCGGATTCACAGCGAAATGGGAGGAATGGATAATGTATACAATTCTGGCGGCGGACGATGAGGCAGAGCTTCTGGATGTACTGGAACTATATCTGGACAGAGAACATATCGGGATCAGAAAGGCGAAGGACGGGATCGAGGCAATGGAAATCTTCCGGAGGGAGGAAGTACACCTTGTACTTCTGGATATTATGATGCCAGGGCTGGACGGATATGCGGTTCTCAGAAAGATCAGGGAGACCAGCCGGATTCCGGCGATAATGCTGACTGCGAAGAGTGAGGATTATGATAAGATCCTGGGACTGGAACTGGGGGCGGATGATTACATCACAAAACCTTTTAATCCTCTGGAGGTTGTGGCACGTATCAAAGCGCAGCTCAGAAGAAATTATGACTACCGTGAAGAAACAAAGCAGGCCAGGGAAGTGCTCCGTCTCAGGGGACTGCTGCTCAGCGAAGAGGAAGGGACAGTGGAGCTGGACGGCAGGGCAGTAGAGCTGACATCCACGGAGTTTAAGATTTTAAAGCTGTTCATGGGACAGCCGGGAAGGATCTTTACAAAACAGCAGATTTTTGAAAGCGTGTGGGAGGATTCCTACGCGGGGGACGACAATACTGTTATGGTACATATCAGCAACCTGAGGGGCAAGCTGGAGCAGTCGGGCGGGCAGCCGCCTCAGATTAAGACAGTAAAGGGCCTGGGTTACAAGATGGAGAGGGAGACGTGATGAGAAAGAGAAAAAAGTCAGGCAGCGTATTCAGGCAGCTGGTGGGCAGTTATGTTCTCTTTGCTGTCTTTCTGGTAATAGGACTGAACGTATGCATGTTCGGGATACTGATTGGCATCGGGGGCGGCAGTATCGAGACTCTGGCGCCCTATGATATGGTGGACGGCAGCGGCAAAATCCAGAATCTGAGTGTACTTGAAAAAAATGGCGGCTGGATTGAAAAGCTGGATGAAGACTATCGCGTTCTGGAGGTATACGGAGATAAACTGGATGAACCAAAGTCGTATACCCAGGAAGAGATCTACGAATATCTGGTGACCGATAATTATCTAGAAACGACTGCCTCAGCAAAGGATTACAGAGGATTTATAAAGACGGTGAAAAAAGGGGGACAAACTTTCTATTATTTAATTAAAATAGACCGGAAGGCGCTGTCAATGACTTATAATTATAATGCAGGGAGCAGCCAACAGGGCAGGAAGCTGACCGTCGGGTTTCTTTTATTGTTTGTACTGTTCTTTGCCGGCAATTGCTTTCTGATGAGCCGTTATCTATCCAGAAAGATACGCAGGCCATTGAGGGAGATCACCGGTGGAATGGAGCAGGTGATTAAAAACGGTGTGGATCAGGTGCGGCTGGATTTTCGTGCACAGCGTGAGTTCGAGGAGATACGTGATAGTTTTAACATCATGACGGAACGCCTGGAAGAGGAGAAGCGGGAAAAACGGATCAGCGAAGAAAAGAAAAACCGTATGCTGCTGGAATTGTCCCATGACATCAAAACCCCTGTCTCTACGATTAAAAGTTATGCAAATGCGCTGGAGGAAGGGCTGGTAAAGGCGGAAGACTTGAAGGAATGCTATCGGATTATAGACAAAAAGGCGGCCAGGGTGGATGTGCTTGTCAATGAAATGTTCCTGCTGCTGAAGCTGGACAACCCGGAATATGAGCTGGAGCCGGAACAGACAGACCTCTGCGAGCTGGTGCGCTCAGCATGCGCCGAATACTATGAAGAGCTGGAAGACAAGGGAATTGAGATGCATATTGAGATCCCGGAGACTCCAATTACGGCGGCTGTTGACAGAAAAGAGTTTACCAGAGTCATTGAAAATCTTCTAAGTAATATTGGAAAATACAACCGGACCGGGCAGGGAGCCTGGATCACCGTCAGGGAATCAGGGGGAAGAGCGGAGATTATTGTACAGGATGACGGGGAGGCGGTTGCAGAAGATATCCGCCCGATTCTGTTTGATCCGTTTGTGCGCGGGGATAAAGCAAGAATATCCAAAGGCGGAACCGGGCTGGGGCTTGCCATAGCCAGGAAGATTGTGGGCAAGCTGAGCGGAACGATCGAGTATGCTTATGAGGAGGGGAAAAACCGGTTTAAGATTACACTTTGAATGATGATGTATAGGATCATGCAACAGAGATCCTGCAGTACTTTTGCAGCACTGTGCCAGCTGGATAAAAGTACTGCAGGGCCTTTGTTATAATGGTCTCATAAATTAAGACACTTTTTCGGACAGATTTTAATGAATCTGATATACTAAAATCAGTATGAAAGA